>CBFIGU010000096.1:0-8276 GCA_965662165.1 Psychroflexus sp. | reverse complement strand
ATCAATTTACAGAAGGACACATTGGTAATGGTATTGCTTTAATTCTCTTTTCCGGCATTTTCGTTTTACTTTATTTTAAAAATGAAATGATTTTACTTTCATTTTGGTATTTACGTAAACAAGATTTTGATAGCGCTAAAAAGTGGTTAGCAAAGATTGGTAACCCCAAGGCTAATCTTACCCAAAAGCAGCAGGGCTATTATAATTATTTGCATGGTTTAATGACTGCTCAAACCAATATGAATCAATCTGAAAAATACTTTAAAAAGGCATTACAGCTTGGTCTTTCTATGAAACAAGATATTGCAATGGCAAAACTAAATTTAGCAGGTATTGCCATGACCAAAAGACGTAAACGCGAAGCTCAAAAATTACTAAAAGAAGCTAAGGACTTAGATAAACAAGGTATGCTGAAAGATCAAATTAGAATGATGAAGCAGCAAATGAAGAAAATCTAGATTATTTCCATAATGACAAAAAAAACTCATGTTTTAATCATGAGCTTTTTTTTGTGAAAAATTGTAGAATTTAATTTACGAATGCTATAGATTTTATTTAAATAATTATTGATTTAATATAATTTTTGTAATTTCATTTAAAATTGAATAATGAAGGCAATTTTAATTCTAATTTCACTACTGTGTTTCGAGCTTGATATTCGGGCCCAAACAGCTCATGTACTTGAAGAAGATTTAAAAAAAACCTTTTTTTCTGAGCAAATCCAACGCTATTACATTGAATATAAACAAAAAAGTAATCGCGCTTTTGCATTAGGCCTTCGAGAAGATGCCCAATTTTATTATCAGGAATTAGTTAATAAATATTTGATTGGGAGTTTTATGGATAACTTCTCTATTGATTGTTTAAATGATAATTCGAGCCGAATAGGAGATTTTAAAAAACCACTGATTTTACTTACTTATGCATCATGGAATGTACCTACAAAAGGAGAAGTTCCAGCTATAAATGATTTAGCATCTAAATATCGTGAGCAGTTGGATTTTGCTGTCTTATTTTGGAATCAAAAAAAAGAAGTTGAAGAAGTTTCTAAAATGTATAATAAACATGTAGAAATATTATATGTAGATGAACTTCAAAATAAGGATGCGTATACAGTTAAAATGTTAAAGCATAGTTTAGGATTTCCTACCATTTTTGTAATGGCAAGCAATAAACAAATCATCAATATCACAAGAAATCCACAAAATAGCTGGGATTTAGAAGATCAAGAAGCTGTACAAAACAGTTTGGATTATTTCAATAACTTAATTACAGAAATTGAAAATTTTGAAGGTGAAATAGCTAACAATATTTCTGAATAACTTATTTGCTAAAAATCAACTTAACAGATATAGCTAACATAAGTACTCCAAATATTTTTTTAAGTAATTTTTCATCTATGCTTATGGCAAGTTTAGAGCCTAAATATCCACCTATAATAAACGAAACAGCCATGATTAAAGCAAATTTCCAATTTAGGCTTCCATCTCTATAATAGTTGTAAGCCGCAAAAAAAGTTACTGGTATAGCCAACACGCCAAGACTAGTTCCTTGTGCTTCATGTTGAGAAAAACCTAGTAGAAAAACCATTAATGGTACCATAACCACTCCGCCACCAACTCCCATCATTCCACTTAAAAAGCCAGCCAATAAACCAATTAAAATTAAACTTATAAAAACACTCATCTTCATTATTGTTTTGATTGTTTAGATCTAAAAATATAAGCGGTAGAATCTGGAATTTTAATTTGATAAGTTCTTCTAGAATTATTTTGTAAATTCTTATCACGTAGCCACGGATTATATCTTTTTAAGGTTTTGTAACTAATACCATATTCAGCCGCAAAACTAGCCAGGTTAGAAATAGATGAGTCAATTTCTACTTCTTTCGTCTTAGCCAAGTCATATAAATGCTCATCTTCAATTTTGAAACCATAATCTTGGTAATTTCCTACGATTTCTTTTAGTGCTAAAATTCTAAATACATATCTAGAAGTTTCTTCTGTAAGTAATAAATCGTAATAATCACTAACTTCTTGTCTTTCTAATTGCCTATTAATTCCAGCATTTCCAGCATTGTAAGCTGCAGCTGCTAAAGTCCAACTGCCAAAGCGTTCTTTAGAATTTAAAAAATATTCACATGCCACTTTAGTTGCTTTTTCTAAATGATAACGTTCGTCTATATTATCATTTATTTCCAAACCATATTCTCTACCTGTTGGTTTCATAATTTGCCAGAATCCTGTGGCACCAGCAGGAGAAACTACATTCATGAATCCACTTTCAGCCAATGCTAAATATTTAAAGTCGTTAGGAATTCCATTTTCTTTGAGAATAGGCTCAATGATTGGGAAATATTTGTTTGCCCTTTTTATCAATAAAACAGCATTAGACTGCCAGTAGTTATTTACTAGTAATTCGCGGTCTAGTCTTTCTTTAACTTCTGGATCTTCTAGTGGTACTGGCTCATCAGCAAAATTAAGTTGGCTTGGTAAATCCAGAGCATAAACAACACTTTTACTATTGTTGCTTTCTTCTTTGGCAGATTTGTTTTCCTTTGTTTCTGTATTGGTGCCGAATGCTGAAATTAGTAAATACAGACTTAAGCCTATAAAAACTAAATTGGAAGCGATTAATATATTCTTTTTCATAATTATTTTGCTTGTTTTTCTTCTTGTAATAGTTCTGGTAAGTGTTTATTAAACCAACGGTATTTGTTTAGAATCATAATATGCGTACCACCTTCCAAAGGTATAAAATCTTTAATGAATTTGGTTGGAAATACTTGATCTGCTGTGCCATGAATATGAATTAAATTCGGGATAACTTCAGTTTGATTCCAGCATACCACATGTTCTATTGCCCATTCTAAATATTCCTTTTCGTTTACAGATAAATATTGTTTGTAAAGCTGAACTCTTTTTTTTATAAAATCGCCGACTGGCAGTTTTTCGATTTGATCCATATAATTTAAAAGCCCTAGCGGTAAAACTTTATAAGCTTTGGTTTTAGATGCAAAACGCATATGCGGTGGTAATTCTGAACTAATTTTTACACTAGAAATAATAATTAAGCTTTTAGGCTTTTTTATTTTAGACATTTCTTGAACAAGAATGCCACCGAAAGAAACTCCTACCAAAGCAAAATTCTCATGCTGTACTTCTTCAAGCATGCGCTGGGCATAACTGGGAAGACTTTCATTTGGAGTTGGAATTTTCCAAGAAAGTAAATGAATTTCAAATCGATCTTCGGGTAATTTAATATATTCAAAAATACTTGGATTTGCTGCCATGCCCGGCATAAAGTAAACATGTAAAATTGAATCTTTTTCCATCATTTAGTCAAAAAATTGGATATGTTATCCTAAAATTAATAGCGATTATTAATATGATTTTAATAAATGTTTGCAAACGTAATAATTAACTAGATTTTTCCGTTGTAAATTTGTATTTGTTTAATGAAATAAATGACAGGAGATGAAGGATGAAACATTAAAGATTAAGAAAAACGATTTTTTAAGACAATTTGAAGCTATTGTTGATGGTGAGTTGATTGCAATAGAATTTGCAGAACAAGACCGTAAAATGTTTCTCACTAAAATGCAAATTAGTGAAAACTTACTTGAAAAAGGGTATCAAGAAAAAATGATTGCTACCGTTTTAGATTTATTAAAAGAAGATGATATTAAAGTGGTGCCAACCAGCAAGCAAATTAAAAGTTTTATTAGAAGACATAAATTTAAATACCAAAGCATGCTTCCAGTAGGAATAGCACTTTAATAATAAGTATATCTACATTTTAAACTAGCTCTTCTACTTGGCTTAATAGCTTAGCATTTACCATTCCAGTTTCGTCAATTGCTTCGAGTTTAACACTCAATAATTGATTGACTAAGTTTGGGTTCCATGGGTATTTTACTTTTACGTAGTTTTCTGTAAAGCCGTGAATGTAGCCTTCTTTGTTTTCCCCTTCAAATAAAACGGTTTTGGTTTTACCAAGTTGGCTTTCATAGAAAGCTCTACGTTTTTTAGCCGAAAGGCCACGTAATAACTTACTTCTTTTCTTTCTTTTCGCTTTAGAAACCACTGCATCCATTTCTGCTGCGAGTGTATTTGGTCGCTCAGAATAGGTAAATACATGAAGATAGGAGATGTCTAACTCATTTAAAAATTGATAGGTTTCTAAAAAGAGCTCATCGGTTTCTCCTGGAAATCCAACAATTACATCTACACCAATACATGCATCAGGCATTTTGTATTTAATTTGTTGTACACGATCTACATACAATTCGCGTAGATAGCGTCTGCGCATCAGCTTTAATAATTCATTACTTCCACTTTGTAATGGAATATGAAAATGGGGTACAAAACAGTTACTTTCTGCTACAAATTCAATAGTTTCATTTTTTAATAGATTCGGTTCAATAGAAGAAATACGTAAGCGTTCAATTCCTTCAACTTGGTCAAGTGCTTTAACTAAATCTAGAAAAGTATGTTCGTGTTTTTTGTTTCCAAATTCACCTTTTCCATAGTCTCCAATATTTACTCCTGTTAATACAATCTCTTTAATGTCTTTTGCTGCAATTTCAGCCGCGTTTGTTAAAACATTTTCTAGGGTATCTGATCTAGAAATACCACGAGCTAGCGGAATTGTACAATAAGTACACTTGTAATCACAGCCGTCTTGTACTTTTAAAAATGCACGAGTACGATCGCCAATGGAGTAGGAGCCAACATAAAAATCAGCATCATCAATTTCGCAAGAATGCACTTCGCCTTGTTCATTTTTACTCAAGTCATTTATATATTGGGTAACTTTAAATTTTTCAGTAGCTCCTAGCACTAAATCTACTCCGTTTACAGCAGCAAGTTCTTCGGGCTGCAATTGAGCATAACAACCAATCCCGATAATAAATGCATCTTCATTGACTTTTTGAGCTTGCTTTACAATGCTTTTAAAGCGTTTATCTGCATTTTCGGTAACACTACAGGTATTAATGACGTAAATATCTGCGAATTCGTTGAATTCAACACGTTGATAACCATCGTTCTCAAAGCTTCTAGCAATAGTTGAAGTTTCAGAAAAATTGAGTTTACATCCTAAAGTGTAAAAAGCTACTTTTGGGTTTGACATGCTAATTGAAATATTACTTACGTTTCTAGATAAATTATTGAATCTACCTTAGTTATATTTGTTTCTTTGAATTTGCAAAGATACTAACTTATATTTGCTTCTTAAAATTGATAATTTGCGTAAATTTTACTGTTTTATTCTATTTTGTAGTCTGTTTATAGGTATACAGAGTTGTACGCAAACCACTCCAAAAATACCATCACATACCGTTTTTAGATATAACGAACATGCTAATATTACTTCTTTAGATCCTGCATTTGCTAAAGACCAACGTAATATTTGGGCTTGCCATCAATTATACAACAAGTTAGTTTATTTAGATGCTAAATTAGACGTAAAGCCGGATGCAGCAGAATTTTGGGAGATAAGTGAAGATGGGCTTCAATATAGCTTCACTTTAAAACCAAATATCTATTTCCATAAACACGAAGTTTTTGGTACAGATTCTACCCGTACTTTAAATGCTTACGATGTAGTTTTTAGTTTAAATAGGCTTACAAATCCAGAAGTAGCTTCGCCAGGTGGTTGGGTTATGCAAAATGTGAATGAAGTTAAAGCAATAAATTCGCTTCAAGTTCAAATTCAGCTTAAACGTCCTTTTCCTGCTTTTTTAAGCTTACTTTCAATGCAATATACCTCGATTGTGCCAATTGAAATGAAGGAATTAGACTTTAGAATTTCACCGATCGGAAGTGGACCATTTTACATGAAACGATGGATTGAAAATGAAAAATTGGTTTTTAGAAAAAATCCACTGTATTTTGAAAAAGATGTAAAAGGGAATCAACTTCCTTACTTAGAAGCTATTGCTGTCACTTTTTTACCCGATAAGCAAAGTGAATTTATGCAATTTGCTCAAGGTAATTTAGATTTTTTAAGTGGTCTTGATGCATCTTACAAAGATGAATTGCTTTCAGCACAGGGAAAACTAAATTCTAAATACGAAAAAGGGATTGCAATGCAAAAAGCTCCTTATTTAAATACAGAATACCTTGGGATATATCAAGAAAGTAATCAAGAAGCTCTTCAACATAAAAAATTTAGACAAGCCATTAATTTTGGAGTTAACCGTGAAGATATGATTGCTTATTTAAGGAATAATATAGGTGTTCCTGGTGTTAATGGTTTTATTCCTAAAGGTTTGCCAGGATTTACTGATAAAAAAACATATTCATACCAGCCTAAATTAGCAAAAAAACTCATTAGAGAATTTAAAGCTGAAACTGGCATTCAAAATCCTTCCATAACTTTGGCTACTAATGCATCTTACTTAGATTTGGTTGAATTTGTTCAGAAAGAACTTCAACAATTGGGAATTGAAGTAAATATAGATGTAATGCCACCGTCTACTTTGCTTCAACAACGCTCTGCAGGGAAATTACCTGTTTTTAGAAGCAGCTGGATAGCTGATTATCCCGATGCTGAAAATTACCTGAGTTTATTTTATAGTTCAAATTTTTCTCCCAATGGTCCCAATTACACCCACTTTACCAACCCGACTTTTGATAGTTTGTACAATAAAGCTTTAAGTGTTTCTAGTTTAAAGGAACGCACTAAAATTTACCACAAAATGGATTCAATTTTAATTGATGAAGCTCCATTTTTAGTTTTGTATTATGATGAAGTAGTTCGTTTTACTCAAAAAAATGTTCAAGGATTAGGAATTAATCCTTTAAATTTATTGGAACTTAAAAAAGTGAAAAAATCAAAATAAATGGATTTTAAAAAATACATTAGAGATATTAAAGATTTTCCGAAAAAGGGAATTGTATACAAAGATATTTCGCCATTACTTAGTAACAGCAAGGTTTTAGTAGCTGCAGCAGATGCCTTAGCTAAAAATTTAAAAACCCAAAAAGTAGACAAGGTTATTGGTATAGAGTCTCGTGGCTTTTTTCTAGCTACACTTTTAGCTGAACGTTTAAATGCAGGCTTTGTGCCTATTCGAAAATCAGGTAAACTTCCTTACAAAACTTTGCAAGAATCTTACGACCTAGAATATGGAACCGATCAACTTGAAATTCATCAAGATGCTATTTTGCCTGGTGAAAAAGTAGTTTTACATGACGATGTTTTAGCCACTGGTGGTACAGCAGAAGCAGCTGCAAAGCTCATTGCCCGTTTACAAGGAGAGCTAATTGAAAGCAATTTCCTGATTGAGCTTGAATTTTTAAAGGGTAGAGAAAAAATTAAAACTTCACCAGTCAATGCGCTGATGAAGTTTTAGATATTGTTGTTTTTTACAATCAATTTGAGACTTTATGCTTTCTGTGTCTCTGTGTTAAAAAAATAACCGCCAAGACACAAAGTACGCGAAAAAATCTGAAATGCTAAATTAGAAATCACAAATCATCAATCAAAAATCTATATCACCATACCAGCCGCAACGGTTTCTTTGGTCTGATCATTAATTAATATAATACTTCCTGTATTTCTATTGGTTTTATAATCATCAATCATTAAAGGTTTAGTAGTACGAAGCTTGGCTCTAAAAATGTCATTTCTGTTTAAGCTTTTGTCATCTGTAATTCGGTCGTAGGTATTAATATCTACTTTGTAGACCACTTCTTTAATCATTGTTTTTTGCTCATTACTTGTGTGCATTATCGTATATTTAGCACGGTCTTGAGCAGGACTATCATTTAACCAACACATCATTACGTCAAATTCTTGACTTACTTCAGGTTGATTGTTTTTTCTTAAGATCATATCACCTCGGCTAATATCAATATCATCTTCCAAAGTCATTGAGATTGACATAGGAGCAAAAGCTTCTTGAACTTGTTTTTCTCCAGCATTGATACTTTTTATTTTAGATGTAAAGCCAGAAGGTAAAATTACAACTTCATCGCCTACACGATAAACTCCACTTGCAATTCTCCCTGCGTATCCTCTGTAATCTCTAAATTCATCTCGCTGTGGTCTAAGTACAGTTTGTACAGGAAAACGTGCATCAATTTTATTAATGTCGCTACTAATATGTAAAGTTTCTAATAAATTAAGTAACGGAGAACCTTGGTACCAATCCATATTTGTAGAACGGTTCACAACGTTATCGCCATTTAAAGCGCTAATCGGTACATAACGAACGTCCTTTATATATAATTTTGAAGAAAATTCTTCAAATTGTGTAATAATATCAT
>CBFIGU010000095.1:0-8439 GCA_965662165.1 Psychroflexus sp. | reverse complement strand
ATTTTAATGCTTTCCAGCCTGGTAGCGAAATGGATGTTCGATCACAAACCATTCAAGATGCAGATCCACGAGTGGGAGATAGAATTGGAAACTTAAAGCCAGATGAAATTGGCTATTTAAAAGTAATGAATCTAACTCACCGAAATAGACCAGTAAGTGCAAAAATGGTCGGTACGGTTTTAGAAGTTAGCCTTAATGAACCAATTGCTCCAGGAGAAACTACTCGTTTTGATATGAATTTTGAAGGCCAAGTGCCTAAACAAATTAGAAGATCGGGTAGAAATAATGCTGAAGGTGTAGCCTTGTCTATGACACAATGGTATCCTAAAATGGCAGAATACGATTTTGAAGGTTGGCATGCTGATCCGTATATTGGAAGAGAATTTCAAGGAGTTTGGGGAGATTTTGATGTAAAAATCAATATTGATAAAGACTATGTTATTGGTGGAACGGGTTATCTCCAAAATCCAAATGAAATTGGTCATGGTTACCAAGATGAAGGTGTGAAAGTAAAAACCAAAGGCAAAAAAATAACCTGGCATTTTATTGCTCCTATGGTACATGATTTTGCCTGGGGAGCAGACCCAGAGTTTGTTCATGATTCTTTTTATGCAGAAGATGGCACCAAACTTCATTTTTTCTATAAAGACAATCCAGATATTAGAGAAAATTGGAAAAATCTTCAGCCTAAAACCGAAGAATTATTAATGTATTTTAATAAACACATCGGTCAGTATCCGTATAAACAATATTCGGTAATACAAGGTGGAGATGGTGGTATGGAATACGCCATGTGTACTTTAATAACTGGTGAACGTTCTTTTGGAAGTTTAGTAGGCGTAACTGCTCACGAATTAGCCCATTCTTGGTTTCAACATGTTTTAGCAACTAATGAAGCTCAGCATGAATGGATGGACGAAGGTATGACAACTTATATTTCTGGTTTAGCCATGAATGAAGTAATGAATCAAAATAAAGAAAACCCACTTGCTGGCAGCTATTCCAGTTACAATCGTCTGGCAAATTCTGGGTATGAACAGCCACAAACTACACATGCAGATAGATGGCAGTTTAATGCTGCTTATGGTGCTTCAGCCTATTCTAAAGGTGCAGTATTTTTAGCTCAATTAGAATATTTGCTAGGTGAAGAATTGCTTCAAAAAACCTTGAAAGAATATTTTAATACTTGGAAAATGAAGCATCCTACTCCTAATGATTTCATTAGAGTGGCTGAGAAAGTTTCTGGAGCTCAATTAAATTGGTATTTAACAGATTGGACACGTACGGCAAACACCATAGATTACGCAGTTTCTAAAATTGAAGTTGGCGAAGACCAAACTACAATCGAGTTGCAGCGAAATAATCTAATGCCTATGCCATTAGAAGTTTTGGTAACTTACAAAGATCAAACTAGCAAAGAATATTACATTCCATTACGAATGATGCGATGGACAAAACCGAATGCTAAAAATATTTTAGAAGATTGGCCTTGGGCATGTCCAACTTATTCATTTGAAGTGCCTACAAAATCTGGGGTTCAAAAAGTTGAAATTGACCCATCTCAGAAAATGGCAGACGTGAAGAGAAGTAATAATATACTTAATAATTAATTTTAATAACTAAAAACTGAATATCATGAATAAAAAATTTTTAATCTGCGGACTACTAAGTGTTACTATTTTATCAACATCCTGTTTAGGTTCTTTTGGTGCATTTAATTCCTTGCGAGACTGGAATGATGGCTTGACCAACAACAAATTCATGGATAATCTAGTTTTTTGGGCTTTAAATATTGTACCTGTTTATCCTTTGTTTTTAGCTGCCGATGTACTTTTCTTTAATTTCTTAGAATTCTGGACAGGTAGTAATCCAATTGCTATGGAAGAAGGAGCTTCAGAAACTCAATATGTAACTGTTGAAGGGACTGATGTGAGAATTACAGCCACCAAAAACAAATTTAATATTGCAGTTTTAAGTGGTGAAAACACAGGAAATGAAGTTAATTTACTTTTTACACCGAATGATAAATCTTGGAATTTAGTAGGTGAAAATGGAGAATTGACCAAGTTAGCTTCTGCTAAAGAAGGTTTTTATTTAGTACACACTCCAGAAGGAGAAAGTATTAAAATAGATCCTAATGCTTCAAAAGAAGTGAATCTGGCTATTCTAAAAAATAAACTAGATCAAGAAATGACTAGATATGCAGAAAACAACTAGTTTTCATTTCAACACTACAAAAAAAAGCTACCCTTTAGGTGGCTTTTTTTATGTCTTTTAATGTTTTTAAAATTGAAAGATATTTTGATGGGTTACTAAATAATTAAGCTTCATGTCAGTTGAATTTACATCGGTTATTTCTTCAATAGGTTCAAAAAAAGATAGGCCTATTTTTATAACATCAGGTTTACATTTTTCTAAAAATCGATCGTAAAAACCTTTTCCGTAACCCACTCTATTGCCGTTTAAATCTGCCGTTAACAGGGGTAAAAAAACAACTTCTAGTTTTTGACTCTCTATTTCAATACCTTTTTCCGGTTCAGGAATTCCATGTTTATTTACTTTAATTTTGGTGGCATCGGTAAGTAAAAAGTGCTGCATCGAAAAATCAGAAAAATTAGACTTAGAAATGATGATGTGCTTGTCTTTACCTTGAAGAATATGCAATAAAAAACTAGTGTCTACTTCCTTAAGTTTTTCAATAGGCAAATAAATATGGAAATATTCAAATTCCCAAATAGGAAGTTTCAATAGACGATTTGCAATTTGCAAGCTGCGGTTTTCTCTTTCATCTAAAGAAAGTTCATTTCGTTTTACTTTATATATAGATCGAGCGGTAGCTTTATTCATTTGTTTCTTTAGAAATATGAAAAATAGCATCTCCCTGATATACGGTAGGCGATTGATTTACATTAATCACATGTCCATTAGATGTTGCTTTTACCCGATGAACAAAATTGCCATAAGGGTCGGTAATGTGTGCTAATATTTCTCCTTTTCTAATGTGTTTGCCAAATGGAATTTTTAAATGCAATAAGCCGCTATATTTGGCGCGCATCCAAAACGTACTTTCAATTAAAATACTCTCGGTTTCTGCAGGAACAACTGGTATTTCCTTTCTAAGCATTCCAAAATGTTTCAAAACACGTTTGATTCCATCAATTGCCACTTGGGTTACTTCGTTATTGCTATCTAAAGATTTTCCACCTTCATATAATAAAACAGGAATATTATGCTGGTCGCAAGTATAGCGATAGGATTTTTTAATATTTGGGGAAATGACTGTAAATGGAGCCGAAAAAATTTTTGCAAGAAGCGTATTCTTTTTATGTCTTCGGTCAATTCTAATCTGCGGGGCATTAAATCGGCTGGCTCCACCCGTATGAAAATCTAAACACACATTTGCTACAGGTAAAATTTCATTCGTGAAGTGATAAGCAAACCGACTCGCTAAGGCGCCATTTTTTGTGCCTGGAAAAACACGATTTAAATCGCGGCCGTCTGGAAATTCTCGGGTGCCATTGATAAAACCAAAAATATTAAGAACCGGAATACAAATTATTGTGCCTTTTTCAGGCTTATTGATGCTTTCTGCAACAACTCTTCGTACCACTTCAATTCCGTTAATTTCATCTCCATGAATCCCAGCGGTAATTAAAATAACAGGACCTTTCTTTTTAGATCGGTTAACAATTACAGGAATTTCTACAGATGTATGCGTATGTAATTTTGCGGTATTGAAGTTAATTCGCTTATGTTTTCCTGGTTCAATTTGCTTACCTAAAAGGTGCAGTATATTTTTATCATCAATAAAAGGTTTGCTCTCCATCTTACTAATTAAACATGCTTTTCAATAAATCGAATAATGGTTTTAGCAATGTCTTTACCAGTAGCTCGCTCAATGCCTTCTAGACCTGGAGACGAATTTACTTCTAAAATTAGCGGCCCACGAGAACTTTGTAACATATCTACTCCTGCAACACCCAAACGCATAGCTTTGGCTGCTTTTACTGCCGCAATTTCTTCTTCGTCTGATAGTTCGATCACTTCTGCGCTTCCACCTTGGTGTAAATTAGATCTAAATTCTCCTTCCTTACCTTGTCTTTTCATTGCGCCAACAACATGACCATCTACCACAAATGCGCGTATATCTGCACCTTTTGCTTCTTTAATGAATTCTTGTACAATTACACGAGCTTTTAAACCGTTAAAGGCTTCTATTACAGATTTTGCTGCATTTTTAGTTTCAGCTAAAACCACACCTAAACCCTGAGTTCCTTCTAATAATTTTATCACTAAAGGAGTTCCGCCAACTTGTTTTATAACACTCTCTGTTTCTCTAGAGTAATTGGTAAATACGGTTTTAGGTAAACCTATTTTAGCACGAGATAATACCTGCAAGCTTCTTAATTTGTCTCGGCTTCTTACTAAGGCTTCAGAGTCTACCGTGGTAAAAGCACCCATCATTTCAAATTGGCGAACTACCGCAGTTCCATAAAAAGTTACAGAAGCGCCAATTCTTGGAATAATTGCATCGGTATCAGAAAGCAATTCACCTTTATAAACAATGCTTGGTTTTCGTCTCTCAATTACCAAATCGCATTTTAAGTGGTCAATTACTTCTACGTTATGTTTGCGTTTTTCGGCTGCTTCAACTAATCGTTTAGTAGAATATAAATCAGTGTTTCGCGATAAAATTTTAATGTTCATGCTGTTCGGCTTTATAAGAAAGGTCTTCTAGTTCGGTATCTACGATAAATTTTTTAGTCAGGAATTTTCTTCCAATTAAAACGGGATTTTTCATTTTTTTACGGTCTGCCAAAGTAAGTCCAATTTTATAAACTTTACCAAATAATTTTATATTCGATTTTATTTCAAATCGGTTTTGCACTTCGCCGTTACTACTCTTTACTTTGGTTGTATTAAATTTTGAAAAAGAAACCGTTTTTGGTTTAGATTTTGGTGAAGCTTCATCAATAAAATCAGCATATAAAATACCGTTTTCTACCTTAAAATTAGTACAATGAATTGATGAAGTATATGCACCAGTATCAATTTTTATAGGAAGATGTTCTAGCCCTAATTCAGGAAACGTAGCTTTATCTCTTCGTCCAATTGTTTTTTTCATTCCATTTCTCTTCTTAGAATTGTAACAAAGCTACACAAATTATTTTCTAACGCAGAAGCAAACCACAAACTTGCTAAAATGAAGTATAAAAGTAAAGCAGAAGTTCAAATTACAAATTTCTTACCTTCGCACTAAAAAAAATGAAGCCCATTCCATTTGAAATGAAAAAGCGAGTAATGCAAGCAGATTTAGACGATTTAAATCATGTAAATAATTTACGATATATTGAATGGGTGCTAGAAATCTCAGAATTGCATTGGAAGACGAAAACTTCAGAAGAAATACGAAATACTTATAGTTGGGTGGTTTTAGAACAGCATATATATTATAAGCATCCAGTAAAATTAAATGAAGAAATCAATTTAAAAACATGGATTGCATCTAGCAAGGGCGTAAAATCAGAAAGAAAAACAACTTTACATAATGCACAGGGCAAATTAATATTAGAAGCTTGTACTTTATGGTGTTTAGTTGATTTAATTCATCAAAAACCAGCCAGAATAACTTCAGAAATTGTAAAACCTTACTTTGAATAACTTATGATAAAACCTAAAATTCTCCATATAGACGAAAATCATCCATTATTGCTTAATCAACTTCATGAGCTTGGCTTTGAAAATGTGGAAGCTTACCAAACTTCTAAAGAAGAATTAGAGCAGCAAATTGATAAGTTTGAAGGTATAATTATAAGAAGCCGTTTCAAATTGGATAAAGCATTTCTACAAAAAGCTTCAAAACTGAAGTTTATAGGTAGAGTAGGAGCGGGTTTAGAAAATATAGATACAGAATTTGCTGCAAAAAACAACATACAGTTATTTAATGCTCCAGAAGGCAACCGAAATGCAGTTGGCGAACATGCACTTGGTATGTTGCTGAGCTTGTTCAATAAATTACATACAGCCCATCAAGAAGTATGTAAAGGGATTTGGAAACGAGAAGCAAATCGTGGTTACGAATTAGAAGGCAAAACCGTTGGCATTATTGGATACGGAAACATGGGAAAAGCCTTTGCTAAAAAACTTCAAGGTTTTGATGTAAGTGTAATTTGTTACGACATTAAACCCAATGTTGGCGACCAATATGCTAAACAAGTTGGGTTGAGAGAGTTTCAAGAAAAAGTAGATGTTTTAAGTTTACACACGCCAATTACACCAGAAACTAAAAATATGCTCAACGCAAGTTTCTTTAGCGATTTTAAAAAGCCATTTTGGTTAATTAATACTGCTAGGGGAAATGCGGTGGTTACTGAAGATTTAGTCTCAGCTCTACAAAGCGGAAAAATTTTAGGTGCAGGTTTAGATGTTTTAGAATATGAAAAGTCTTCTTTTGAAAATTTGTTTGAAGACGGAAATCTACCGGAGGCATTTGCCTACCTTACCAAAGCAAAAAATGTAATTTTATCTCCACATATTGCGGGCTGGACGCAAGAAAGCAAAATAAAACTTGCCCAAACCATTGTAGATAAAGTAAAAGCAAACTATGCATAAGCATATATTTTACCTTGCTTTTTTGTTATTTGGCTTAAATGCTGTGGCTCAACTTACTCAAACCAGAAAATTAGATGTTGGTGATGTCAAAAAACTTCACTTGAATCTAGATGAAGTTTTTGCAGTTGATATTGAAACAGGCGATTATTCCAAAATTGAAATATTTTCTGAAGCCGAAGGCGAATATGCTAAAGAGCTTCAATTAGATATTAAGCAAATAGAAGAAACCTTATATGTAAATAGTTTGTTTGATGCGATTTTATCGAGTGGTTTTGATAAACTAAGTTCGCATAAAGTATTTGCAATTAGAATGGTAATTAAAATTCCTGAGCATCTTCAGCTTTATATTTCATCTAATATTGCTGAGGTTCATTTAAATGGAAGTTTAGCCTATTTTGAAGCTAATTTAAAAAATGGAAATTGTTTTATTACTAATTTTCAAGGTAATGCAAAAGTTAATACCTATCGCGGAAACATTAATGTCCAAACACAGGCTGCCCAAATTGATGCTGAAACTAGAAATGGAAACCTAGAAGTAGAAGAAGCCATCTATAAAAAACACAGCATAGAATTAAAGAGTATTGAAGGCGATATACATGTGATTCAATTGAATTAAAAAAACTATTTTTGCCACTTTAAATTTACAAATATGAACATCAAGAAAGCTGCAATTGTTGTTTTCGTAATCTTATTAATCGATCAGATTTCTAAAGTATATATCAAAACAAATTTTCAATTAGGAGAAGCAATAGATGTTTTTTCTTGGTTTAAAATCCTTTTTATAGAAAATGAAGGAATGGCTTGGGGGGCAAAAATACCTGGAGCTTATGGAAAAGAGATTTTAACGAGTTTTAGAGTAGTTGCCATTATTGCCATTGCTTACTGGTTAAAAACTAGCATTAAAGAAAAAGCACCGCAAGTTATGATTTGGTCGGTGACTTTAATTCTAGCGGGAGCCATTGGCAACACTATAGATTCTTTGTTTTATGGTTTAATTTTCGATGATAGTTTAGGTAATGTGGCTAGCCTTTTTGCAGAAGATAATTATGGTATTTTCCTTAAAGGAAAAGTAGTAGATATGTTGTATTTTCCTTTGTATGACGATGTTTTGCCAGATTGGATTCCTATTTGGGGTGGAGAGCGTTTTGTGTTCTTTGAACCTGTTTTTAATGTAGCCGATACGGTGATTAGTGTTGGTTTTGGTTTGTTGATTGTTTTTAATAAAAAGGCATTTCCAAAAGAAGATAAAAAATAAGTTACTAGCTTTTTATAAAATTAAATACCCAGCAAAAAATTATTTTGCTGGGTATTTAATTTAAAGATTTATCTGATTTATTAGAATGGTAAATCAGAATCATCATCATCATCGTTCAAGTCTGAAGCAGGCTCAAATTGGTCCATTGGTGGAACTGGTGGAGCACCAGCATTAGTATTGCTAGCTTCTAAATTTTCAATTCTCCAACCAACAATAGAGTTAAAGTATTTGGTTTCACCTTGTGGGCTTACCCATTCTCTACCACGAAGATTTATACCAATTTTTACACGCTGTCCTACTTTATATTGATCTAAAATATCGGTTTTATCTTGTATAAATTCTACCATAATATGTTGTGGATACTGCTCTTCTGTGGTTACTACCACTTCTCTTTTTCTAAAGCCATTGCTTCCGTATTCTTTAGTTTCTCCTATTAATTTAATTTTTCCTTCTACTTCCATTTTTCTGTTTTTATGCTAATAAGGTTTTCCAGGCTGCATCAACCTGATTATTTTCTATGTATTTTTTGGCTTGCTCATGCTTAGCAGCTTCACTTTTTAAATCTATTTTAC
>CBFIGU010000094.1:2880-8475 GCA_965662165.1 Psychroflexus sp. | reverse complement strand
TGATTTATCTGCTTTAAATGAAAATGACTCTACTAAATTACTTTTTGCTGAAAATGCTGGGGTAATACTTCAAGTGAAAAATCAAAAAGCGCTAGAACATCTAGAAAATCATAATATTGAATTCTTTAGCATTGGTAAAGCCACTAAAAAAGCAGAGCTTCATTTAAAAAATGCTGATGAAACATTCACTTTTGACATTCCTACTTACCGAGATATTTGGTATAAAACATCGCATTTATTAGATCGTGAACAAAGCGGAATTACAAAAGCCGATGAGCGATTTGAGAATTATAAAAATCAACCGCTACAGTTTAATTTTCCAGCATCATTTAATGGAAAGTTGCCTGAAATTGATGAGAATAATCGCCCTAAAGCGGCTATTATTCGTGAAAAAGGTTCGAATTCTGAAAGAGAAATGGCAAGAGCTTTACACCTAGCTGGTTTCATGGTGAAAGACATTCACATGACAGATTTAATGTCGGGAAATGAAAATCTAGAAGATGTGCAGCTGATTGCCGCTGTGGGTGGATTCTCAAATTCTGATGTGTTGGGAAGTGCTAAAGGTTGGGCTGGTGCTTTTGCTTATAATGAATTTGCTCAAACCGCTTTACAGAACTTCTTTGCTAGAGAAGACACTTTATCTCTTGGGGTTTGTAATGGTTGTCAATTATTTATTGAGTTGGGCTTATTACACCCTGAGCATAGCGAGAAACCAAAAATGCTCCACAATGATAGCGGCAAATTTGAATGTAACTTTACCAGTGTAACAATTCAAGAGAATAACTCGGTGATGCTGAAAAACCTAGCAGGAAGTCAGTTGGGAATTTGGGCAGCACACGGAGAAGGAAAATTTAGTTTTCCAAAATCTGAAGATCAATATCATATTGTGGGTAAGTATGCTTATGAAAATTATCCTGCTAATCCAAATGGATCTGATTTCAACACCGCTATATTGACTGATAAAACGGGAAGACATTTAGTGATGATGCCGCACTTAGAGCGTTCTACTTTTCCTTGGAATTGGGCACATTATCCCCAAGATAGAAACGATGAAGTTTCACCTTGGTTACAAGCATTTGTCAATGCGAAGGAGTGGATTTTAAACGTGAATGAAATTAAGTAAAATTAGTTTTTAAATCTTTCCCAATAATCTTTTGGTGATACTATTTTTGTTTTGTTATAGGTTTGCATAGTAAAATCATTAGTGTTGCCTGTAATAATGAAATCTGCTTTAGATACTTCAGCTAATTCTAAAAGTCTGTTATCAGGCTCGTCTTTAATAATATTCAGTTTTTCTATTGGATTATATATTTCTGAAATTTCAGATAATCTTGTAATTAGAAAGTCAGCATTTGTTTTAAAGTCTGTAAATCGTGCAAATTTTGGACGCCCAAGAACTTCTAAATATTCTTTAATAATTTCATTTGAAAGACAAATAATTGCATTACCATCAATACAATAGTCTACTATAAGATACGGATAATTTTTCTGAATTAAAGATGAAACAATTACGTTGGTATCAAGAATTATTTTTTGCACCCCTGTACGCTTTTATTTCGTCATTTATTTCTTCCATTGACATTTTGGAAAGTCCGTAATTATTGGCTAGCTGAATGCTTCTTTCAAGGGTTTGCTTTGTTATTTTTTTTCCAATTATTTCAAGCAATTCGGAAAAAGACAGCGTACTTTTCTTCAATCCTAGTTGGTTGAATTCAAAGTCCGATATTTGAATATTTACAGATTTCATAATTTTACTATTTAAATTCAAAGTTACAAATTATTCTCATTTTTTTCAGAATTGGTATAACTCCCTATCAACTAACTATGAGTAATTTTTAATCTATTAATTAAAAAATACTTTTTCTTTTAAATTTTAAAACCTTACATATTTCGTCTGTACTGACCACCAACTTCAAATAAAGCTTCGGTAATTTGCCCTAATGAACAATACTTGGTTGCTTCCATTAATTCTTCAAACATATTGCGATTATTAATAGCTGCATCCTGAATTTTGGTTAAATATTCTTCCGCTTTATTTTCGTAAGCTTGGTGCAATTTATTTAAGGTGTTAATTTGAAACTCCTTTTCATCTTCTGTAGCACGAATTACTTCTCTTGGTTTCACCGTTGGAGAACCTTTGGAACTTAAAAATGTATTTACCCCGATAATCGGGAATTCGCCAGTGTGTTTCAAGGTTTCATAGTGTAAGCTTTCTTCTTGAATCTTACTGCGCTGATACATGGTTTCCATAGCGCCTAAAACGCCACCGCGTTCGGTTAAACGATCAAATTCAGTTAAAACGGCTTCTTCTACTAAATCGGTTAACTCCTCAATAATAAATGCCCCTTGAATTGGATTTTCATTTTTCGCCAAACCTAATTCTTTATTGATAATCAATTGAATGGCCATGGCGCGTCTTACTGATTCTTCTGTAGGTGTGGTAATGGCTTCATCGTAAGCATTGGTATGCAATGAATTACAGTTATCATAAATTGCATACAAGGCTTGTAAAGTTGTTCTAATATCATTAAAGTCAATTTCCTGTGCATGCAAAGATCGACCTGAAGTTTGAATATGGTATTTTAGCATTTGTGCTCGTGGATTGGCGCCATATTTATCGCGCATGGCTTTCGCCCAAATTCGTCTAGCAACTCTACCAATTACCGCATATTCAGGATCGATTCCATTAGAGAAAAAGAAACTTAAGTTAGGTCCAAATTTATTGATATCCATTCCACGGCTTAAGTAATATTCTACGTAAGTAAAGCCATTAGAAAGTGTTAACGCCAATTGGGTAATTGGGTTAGCTCCTGCTTCTGCAATGTGATATCCTGAAATGGATACCGAATAAAAGTTTCGAACTTTATTTTCAATAAAATATTCTTGAACATCACCCATTAATCGCAAAGCAAATTCAGTTGAAAATATACAAGTGTTTTGTGCTTGGTCTTCTTTTAAAATATCAGCTTGAACGGTACCACGAACTACAGCTATGGTTTCTGCTTTTATTTTTTGATATACATCTGCAGGTAAAACTTGATCTCCGGTAACGCCTAACAACATTAAACCGAGACCGTTATTTCCTTCTGGTAAATCTCCATTGTACTTAGGTCTTTCTAAGCCATTTTCCTTGTAAATCTGTTTAATTTTAGCTTCTACTTCTTTTTCAAGTCCGTTTTCAGTAATATATTTTTCACATTGCTGATCGATAGCCGCATTCATGAAAAAGCCTAATAACATAGGCGCAGGACCGTTAATGGTCATACTTACCGAAGTCATGTGGTGGGCTAAATCGAAACCAGAATACAATTTTTTAGCATCGTCTAAACAACAGATAGAAACTCCTGCATTTCCGATTTTTCCGTAAATATCAGGTCGGTGGTCAGGGTCATTTCCATAAAGGGTAACCGAATCGAAAGCAGTAGATAAACGCTTTGCAGGTAAACCTTGACTTACATAATGAAATCTACGGTTGGTGCGCTCGGGTCCGCCTTCTCCAGCAAACATTCGAGTTGGATCTTCTCCAGTGCGTTTAAACGGATATAAACCACCTGTGTATGGAAATTCACCTGGTACATTTTCTTGCAACATCCATTTGAGTAAATCGCCCCAAGCTTGGTATTTAGGTAAGGCAATTTTAGGAATTTGCTGATGCGAAAGTGATTCGGTATGTGTTTCTATTTTGATTTCTTTATCGCGAACTTTAAAACTGTAAATCGGGTCTTTATATCGCTTTACGGTAGATTCCCAACTTAATATTTTTTCCCAATTGTAAGGGTCTAAATCCATTTTTAACTTATCGAATTCTTTTTTCAGCAAACTAACTAAAGTTTCGTTTTCTGTTGATGTAGCTTCTTGTAATTTATCTTCTTCTAAGCCGTTCTTGTCTAAATTTAATTTTGAATTAGTAACCGATTCAAGCGTTTTAAAAATTCCATATAATTTCTGAGCAACTTCAACCTGTGTATTCGCCTTTTGATCGTAAGCACGATTATTTTCAGAAATTTCAGACAAATAACGTGTTCTTGCTGGCGGAATCACGAAAATTTTCTCCGACATTTCATCGGTGATTTCATAAGTACTATTCAGCTTTGCTTTGGTTTTTTCAGCTACTTGATCCATAATGTGTTTATACAGAATGTTCATTCCGGGATCGTTAAATTGAGAAGCAATGGTTCCGTAAACAGGAAGTGAATCGAGTTTGGCATCCCATAATTGATGGTTGCGCTGGTATTGTTTTTTAACATCTCTCAACGCATCTTTTGCACCACGCTTATCGAATTTATTGATAGCCACTAAATCTGCAAAGTCCAACATGTCAATTTTTTCTAATTGCGTTGCTGCACCAAATTCTGGGGTCATTACATACAGCGAAACATCAGAATGGTCTAAAATTTCGGTATCACTTTGTCCAATTCCTGAAGTTTCTAAAATAATTAAATCGTAATTAGCCGCCTTTAAAACTTCAACGGCTTCTTGCACATATTTGGAAAGTGCTAAATTAGACTGACGCGTAGCCAACGAACGCATGTAAACCCGTGGCGAATTAATAGCATTCATTCTGATACGGTCGCCTAATAAAGCTCCACCTGTTTTTCGTTTAGATGGATCTACTGAAATTATTCCGATTTGCTTATCATCAAAATCAACTAAAAAACGACGAACCAATTCATCTACTAAAGAAGATTTTCCTGAGCCACCTGTTCCTGTAATTCCTAATACTGGAACTTCGTTAGTACTCGCTTTTTGTATCGGTTCAAAAACTGATTTAAATTCTTCGTGTCTATTTTCAGCTAAAGAAATTAAGCGAGCAATGGTATTTACATTTTTATGTTTAAGATTTTCTGCTGTTTTTTTTGCTTCAACTAATTTTGGTGTTGGGAAATCGGATTTTTCAACCAAATCGTTAATCATGCCTTGCAGTCCCATTTCACGACCATCGTCTGGAGAATAAATTCTGGTGATGCCATAATTCATTAAATCTTCAATTTCTTCCGTAAGGATTACACCTCCACCGCCGCCAAAAATCTTGATGTGGCTAGCTCCTTTTTCTTGAAGCAAATCGTACATATATTTAAAATACTCATTATGTCCACCTTGATAAGAAGTCATAGCAATGGCATTTACATCTTCTTGAATGGCTGTATTTACCACTTCTTCTACGCTTCTATCGTGTCCTAAATGAATAACTTCTACTCCAGTAGATTGTATAATTCTCCGCATGACATTGATGGCCGCATCATGACCATCGAAGAGTGATGCGGCCGTTACAATACGAATTTGATTCTTGGGGAGATATGGTTTTTGTTGTTCCATGCTGAAGCTGAATTATATTTAAAATTATGATGCGGTAAATTTACGAATTTCGCAATAACCTGTTCTTATTTAACCGATTTTTAAAGAATTGTCAAAAAATACAATCCCAATCAATTCAAATTTAGATTTCATGGTTTTAAATCAGTTTATTTCAACTCAAATCTACAACATAAAGTACAGTAGCAATAGACACCAACTAAATTATTTAGGTGAATTGAAAATGCTGTTTGTAAAAGAAAGTAAGATTGCTTGTTTCTTCTCTTTTACTATTAACTCTTA
>CBFIGU010000094.1:0-2870 GCA_965662165.1 Psychroflexus sp. | reverse complement strand
ACGAAAAACACCCATTGCCTAGCGGCATTTCCCTCAAGGGAAAAAATGTTATTAATTAGTAACTTTTAGTCAATTCTCATTTCTCATTTCTCATTTCTCATTTCTCATTTCTTATTTCTCTAATTCCTTCTCACTTAAAGTATAGCGGTCCTAGATATTTTTGAATTTCGATTATGATTTTAAAATCAATTCTCTGAAATTTTAAAAAATAATAAGCTAATTTGTAACATCGTAAAAAAGCATACGTATTTAAGATGAAGCAATTCTAATTAATAAGCTAGTTTATTGAAGAGCAAGAATTAAAAATTCAATTTTTATCACTTCAAAAAATTAGCAATTAACACGGCCGGCGTGTTTAATAATAATTTAATCAAAGACTGTAAAAAAGGAAAACGTAAAGCCCAATTTAAGCTTTACCACCAATATTGTGATGCGATGCTGTGCATCTCTATGCGTTACCTTAAACAACAAGATGTAGCCGAAGACGCTGTTCAAGAAGCATTTATAAAAGCTTTTAAAAACATTGATCAATTTAATGAAAATTACTCTTTTGGGGGATGGATAAAACGCTTTGTTATTAACCAAAGTATTGATGCTTATCGAAAACTAAAACACCACGATCAACTAGAAGATCACAATTTAGAAATAGCCGAAAATGAGCAAGATTCTTGGAATGTAGATGAAAATATTAGCAGCCAACAAATTCAAGAATGCATTGAAAGTCTTCCTGAAAAGTATGCAACCATTTTAAAGTTGTTTTTAATAGAAGGTTATGACCATGATGAAATAGCAGAAATATTAGGAATAAAAAGTAATAATTCTCGAACTCAGCTACATCGGGGTAAAAAATTATTAAAAGAAAAATTAAAAGCATTGAAGTATGAAAGATTTGCGTAAAGATTTTAAGTACAGCTCAAAGCCTTATAAAATGTCTAAAGGACATACAAAAGCTTTTGAAAATAAGTTAGATAAAGCATTTACAACCCAAACTAGAGACTACAAAAGTCTTATTTATAAAATAGCGGCTGTTTTGGTAGTTGCCTTGTTAAGTACGGTGTTCATCATGAATCAAAATCAATTTTTAGATGCCGATGCCAAAAAGCAAAATAATAGCACCCAAACCGCTTCTATTGGCCTTGGTGACCTTTCACCAGAATTACAAACCGTAGAAGATTACTACCTCACCAGCATTAAAGTAGAGTTAGCTACAATTGAAACTTCAGCAGAACACGAAGCTTTAGTAAATAGTTATTTAGAAGAATTAAAAAACATTAATAAAGCTTATAACGACTTAGAAAAAGACCTAAATGAAATTGGAATTTCCGAAGAAATTATAAATGCCATGATTGAAAATTTACAACTTAGATTAGAATTGCTTCAAGATTTAAAAGATAAGTTGAATAATTTAAAACAAAAACAAGATGAAAAAAATGTGGTTTATCAAATTTAGTTTGTGCTTTTTATTGGCTTTTACCAGCCAGGCACAAATCAGCAAAACCTACAATGAAAGCTTTAATGTAAATGAAAATGCTGAAATTGTTCTGAATGTAAGTGGTGCTGAAATTATTGTAGAAACTTGGAATAAAAACCGAGTAGATGTTGAAGCTAACTTTAGCATTGATTTAGAAGATGAAAAATTAGCAGAAGAAATTTTGAGTAAAGTACAATTTGAAGCTTTAGGAAACTCAAGTAAAGTTGAAATTCGTTCTAGAAGTAGAAATCGTCCCTTGCCTGGCATTATAACTAATAAAACCCTTGGTTTTTCAAATGCTGCAAACGGAAAAAGATTACCTCCACCTCCACCACTTCCGCCGCTTCCGCCATTGCCACCTTCCATTGGAGAGATTGATATTGACTTTGATATGGAAAAGTTCAACGAAGAAGGAAAAATGTACATCATTAAATTTCAAGAAGACCTGAAAGAAATTTTAAACGACTCAATTTTTAAGGAAGAATTGAAAGAATGGAAAGTTATTTTTGAAAAACAATTACGCGAAAACTTTAACCAAGATTCAGATACCATTATAGTTGGTTTTAAAAGAAATCCACGAGCAAAGGCCAAAAGCTATACTATATTAGGACCTGGCAAGTTGGACAAAGCTTCGAGAAAGCTTAAAAAGAAAATTATTATTAAAATGCCTAAAGATGCTACACTTACCTTAGATGCAGTGCGAAGTCAATTAAAAGTAGCCAGTTTAAACAACATCAATGCAAACCTGAATTATTCAGGTTTGCAAGTTGATGAACTTTACAGCAGAAATTCGCAAATTAAAGCCAGGTATTCTGATGTTCATGTGGTAAAAGCCAATGGACTGAACTTAAATTTAAACTACGCTAAAAACATTCACATTGGCGAAGTGAATAATCTCACTTCAATTTCTAAAACTTCTAATCTCAATATTGAATTAGTCAACGAAAAAGCCCTAATCGAAGGATCTTTTGGAGACTTAAAAATTGAAGAAATTAGCAATCAGTTCAAGTTAATAGACATTAATTTAAAAAACTCTTCAGCTAAACTCAATTTACCAGATATTGAATATGCATTTTATATTAATTCAAAATCATCAAATATAGAACTTGAGAATTTACCGGATTACTTGGTTGACACGGCTTTCGATTCTAAGATTTACCAAAACAAAAAAGCAACTAATTCGGGAAAAGTATTAAACATTAAAGCAGATTACAGCAAATTCGAATTGAATTAAACTTAATTAGTTGCTCTGCTAGTCATTTCTATAAGCTAAAGCGAATTGCCAATTTGTAGGGCTTATGCGTTGACAAAAAACTAAATGTTCTCTATGTAGAGTTAACTTTTAACTCTACGAGTTTTTTTAGGATCAAAATTAGGTGTTCCGCTATCAATTTCTTCT
>CBFIGU010000093.1:0-8639 GCA_965662165.1 Psychroflexus sp. | reverse complement strand
TATATTTATTTCAAAATAAATTCAATTGAAAATATTTTCTGAGGGACTTTAAGGGAATTTTGGATTAAACATCCAGATTGTGAACTTCAATTAAAAACATGGTATCGTGAGACCGTAAAGTCAAATTGGAAGAATATGAACGAACTTAAGTCAGAATATCCCAATGCGAGTATATTGAAAAATAATCGTATTGTTTTTAATATTAAAGGCAATGATTATCGACTAATTGTAAAATTTAATTTAGAATATCAACTTGCATGGATACGGTTTATTGGTACCCATGCTGAATATGATAAAATTAATGCAAACGAAATTTAAAATGAAAATTAAACCTATTAGAAACGAAGCTGATTACAAAAAAGCGCTTGAACGTTTAGAAGTTATTTTTGATGCGAAAAGAGGAACAGAAGAAGGTGATGAACTTGAAATTTTATCAATTTTAATCGACAATTATGAAAGTGAAAAATTTCCAATAGAGATGCCAGATCCAATAACTGCAATTAATTTCAGAATGGAACAAATGGGACTAAAACAAAAAGATCTGGTAGAAATGATTGGTTTTAAAAGTCGGGTTAGTGAAATAATGAACAAAAAACGAAAACTAACTTTAGATATGATCCGCAAATTAAATACTAATTTAAAAATCCCAACAGAAGTTCTTATTCAAGATTATTAGTAAAATTGGCATCCAAGTTAATTTTGATACTTAATTACTTTTCTCTTCATGTTCCTTTTTTAAAAGAAATTTTATACCTAAAAATATTGTAATGGATGTTGAATTTTACTTCAGCTAAATTCAACATCAACCTTTAATTGGATTTATATACTAATCTTGAAGCTTTTGCTATTTAAATCAAAATGAATTAGGTCTTTTGGAAAAAGATTAGCTAACTCTCCGTTTTTAATTAAATCATTGGGTTTTGCTTGAATTACTTTTTGTTTATGAATCAAAATAATTTCATCACAAAGTTGAAGCGCTAAATTAATTTCGTGTGTAGCAAATACAATGCTTTTTTGGGTTTTGAAGCAAATGTTTTTTAATAGGTGAAGGACTTGAGCTTTATGATACATATCTAAATGCGAAGTCGGTTCATCTAGCATAATAACGGGTGTATTTTGCGCCAAAGCACGAGCAATCATTACTTTTTGTAACTGTCCATCGCTTAATTCATTACACTTTTGTTGGGCTAAATGTTCTAAGCCAACTTGTTGGATGGCTTTTTGAATCTGATTTTCATCTTCCTGATTGGTAATGCCCAACCAATTGGTATAGGGATGTCTACCTAAGCTTATAAATTCGGTTACGCTTAGATTTTTAGAGAAATTTTGCTGTGTCAACACCAAACTAATTAATTTGGCTAACTCACTTGGGTTAATCTTTTCGATGCTTTTCTGCTGTATGCTTAAATTACCATCTAACGGATGTTGAATTCCAGATAGTGTTTTTAATAAGGTTGATTTACCCGAACCATTCACACCAATAATGGCAATTAATTTAGCTTTGTGAATTTGTAAATTGATTTGTTTTGCAATGGGCAGTACAGCTTCATAACCAATTTGAAGCATTTCAGTTGATATAATAGGTTTTAGATTTTCCATTTAGAATAGGAGTTTCTTTTTTCTAACTAACAACCAAATAACCACAGGAGCTCCAAATATTGAAGTTACGGCATTAATGGGTAAAGTAGCATCGCTTCCTGGTAATTGCGCTATGGTATCACAAATAAGCATTACGATAGCGCCACAAAATAAAACGGCTGGAAAAAGCACAAAATGATTATTGGTTTTTACAATTTGCTTTACCAAATGGGGAATGGCTAAACCTATAAAGGCAATCGGGCCTGCAAATGCGGTTATACTTCCTGCCATAATTCCAGTAGCTATAATTACTAAATTTCGGTTTTTATGAATTGAAACTCCAAGACTTTTTGCATAATCTTCACCAAGCAGCAAGGCATTCATATTTTTTAATGAAAAAATACTCATAAGCATACCCAAACTTACCGTTAAAAATAAGATACTAATTTCATTCCAACTTAAATTTCCTAAACTTCCAAACGACCAAAATACATATTGTTGAAGCTGATTAGCAGGACTAAAATAAGCGAGTACACTCACAACTGCACTTGTTAAACTGGCAAACATTAAACCAATAATTAATAATGCCATGGTGTCTTTTATACGAATGGCGGTAGAAATTACAGCTAGCATCACCAAGCAACTTCCCAAGGTTGCCGCTATCACTACAGCCCATTTTGAAAAGGCAAGTCCTACTAACATTCCTCCGAAGAGTCCACTCCCTAAAAATAATAATGCAACTCCTAAACTAGCACCGCTGCTCAAACCAAGAACATAAGGTCCCGCTAATGGATTTCTGAACAGCGTTTGCATGAGTAAACCACAAACCGACAAGCCAGCACCCACTAAAACCGCAGTTATGGCTTTCGGTAAGCGAAATTCTAATATGATATATGTCCAACTTTCATGAGAAGCACCTTGTCCCATTAAACTACTAAAAATCGCTTCTATTGGTATGTTGACCGAGCCTAAACTTAAATTAAAAAGCATGATGGCAAGCAGTAGCAAAAAAAGCAGAATGAAAGTAAGCTTATTTTTCATTATAATCTGTTTTAATCCAGCGCTTCAAAAAAGTTAAAATCCGTTGCATTACTTAATTCTGGATGAAAAATTTTCACTAAATCCTGTAAAACTAAATCAGGACGATTTGGCGCGACTTCGTAATATAAAACTCCGCCTTTTTCGCCTTTATTTTTAGCAATACTATAGATTTTCTTATTTTGAAATGCAGAAAATTCGGCATAATGCTTACTGGCTCCCAGCATTTGTTGGTAAGATGTAAATTGCCCTGGTGCAACCCAAAAATCAGTTTGCTTTGTTTCACTCAACATACTTTCTAAAGATTTTGACAGACTTCCTGTTTCGGTATTTTCTTCAAAAACATAGTTGGCATTGGCATCTTCAATAAATTGCGCCTGCCATGAATTTCCGCCAGGAGCATACCAAACATCTTTATACATTGCGCCTGCCATTACGGAAGGTTGATTTTTAGCATTTGCTGCTAATTCTTTTAAAGCTAAATAGTCTTTTTCGATTTGGTTGAAATGTGCTGTGGCTTCAGCAAGCGAATTGGTTAAGATTCCAAAAAATTTAATCCATTCAGCTTTGCCTAAAGGGTGCTCGTCTAACCAATCGCTATTGTATAATACGGGAATTCCTGCTTTGCTAATGGTATTTAAGCTTTTGTTGCTTCCTTTTACTGCAAAACCAACCACTACATCGGGTTGAAGTGCAAGTAGTTTTTCTGTATTTAGTGCTTCATTTTGGCCTAATTCGCTTACTAAACCTGCGTTTATTTTTTCACGCGCCGCTTTAGAAGAAACATAGTCTAAGCCAGGAAACCCAACCCATTTATCTAATTGGTTTAAACGTATTAAGGATGGAATGTGAGTAGTAGAAGTAAGCACAATTTTTTCTACAGGTAATTGCACAAAAGCATCGTAAGTTAAATCTTTAGGAATATTTTCTTTGTTATTGGCCAAGACATAAACCAATTCTTGTTCTGCGTCTGGCCAAGGTTTTGTGATGACAATTCGCTTGTAGTGTTCAGTTTCAAAAAGTTTATAAGTAGTGCTGTATTTTAACTCAATTTCTTGCTCTGAAAGGGAAGTAGTTTGATGCTTATTTTCATTTTTACAACTCGCTAATAAAATAATGCATAGTGTGATTTTTAAATACAGCTTCATGTAAAAGATTTTGCTAACAAAAATAGAATTTTAAAAGCAGTTGTCTTTAAATTGCTTTTAAAATTCTGTATAAAGACAGTAATCCAATTTCAAAAACCTAATCAAAGCGATTCAATTGATTAAAAGTTTCTGTTATTTATAACTTTAAGTTCAAGATACTTCATATTATTTAACTGTAAAACATAACAATAATAAAAATTAACTATTTTTGATAAAAAGATAAAATGATAGTGGAAAGAGAAAATAATGAAATACTAGTGAGATTTAAAGCAAGTAATAACGCATTAAAAATCCAATCTATTTTAGATTATTTGAGATATGAAGAATTAACTTCAAATTCTAAAGCTACCGAAAAAGATGTTGATGGTCTGGTTAAAAAATCAAAATCTAAACGTTGGAAAAAAATTCAAAAAAGCGTAGGGCTTGATGACTAAACTAATCGTTGACACCAATATAGTATTTAGTGCATTATTAAATGTAAATAGTCGGATTAGCCAAATATTATTGACATCAGGAAAGTTATATGAATTTTATGCACCCAAATTTTTAAGAGATGAAATATTTACTCATCAAGAAAAATTAAAAAAAATTGCACAATTTGATGACAATGATTTTCTAGAAGTCTACGAGTTAATATTAAAAAACATTAGACTTTTGGATCATTCTATAGTTGGTAAAACAGATTACAAAAAAGCCTTTGAATTATGTAAAAATATAGATCAAGATGATATTCCTTTTGTTGCTTTCTCTTTATTTCTGAAATGTAAGTTATGGACTGGTGATAAAAAATTGATTAAAGGCTTAAAAGACGATAATTTCACGGATGTAATTACAACTAATGATTTATTTGAAGATTTTCAAATGAAAAACAAAAAAGCCTAAAAATCTAAGGTTATAGATTTCTAGACTTTAATTTATGCTAATGCTTTTTATCGGTTAGGATAAAAATTCATGCGCTTAACTTGAATGGTTTGGTCTGCATTCGATACGAGTCTTTCAAAAAGTTCTGTATTGTAATAATGAGTTTCACCGTCTTTTAAACCACGATAGTGATAAGGAATTACGGTTTTAGGTTCAAAAGCTAAAACTCCTTCTACAGCTTGTTCTACCGTCATGGTGTAAGGCAAATTCATACACATAAATGCTAAATCTACATCGTGCAAATCCATCATTTCAGGAATATTTTCTGTATCACCACTAATGTATAATCTAAATTCGCCATTATCTATTAAATAACCATTTCCTCTTCCTTTGGTATGAAATTTCAACCGTTCTTCAGTAATATTATACATAGGGATGGCTTTTATTTTAAAATTCTCAAATCGCATAGATTTATCATTTTCTAATAGCCTGGTTTTATTTTGCAAGCTTTTCGGCATCTTATCGATCACGGCTTGCGGTGCAATAATTGCAAAATCGCCTTTTAAAGCTTCCAAGGTTTCTAAATTAAAGTGATCTCCGTGGATATCGCTTACCAAAACCAAATCTGGATTCCCATATTTTTCATATAATTCAGTGCCACCCACTGGATCGTTAAATATAGTTTTGTTGTCCCATTTCATAATAAAACTGGCGTGACTAACCGGAATAATTTCTGGTTCTTTTTGCTTTTTAGCTTGGGTTGTAGATTTTTCTACTTCATTTTCTTCAACCGTTTTTTCTTTTTTTTCGTTATTATTACAGGCAAAAGTTAAACTGATTAATAACAGAAAGAGCATTGATTTTTTCATGATGTTTTATTTTGATGTGAAATTACAATCCTTTTTTACTTCTTTATTTTGTTTTACAAATAATTAATATTCACTTTAGTGATTGATATGTTTTTGCTTACTTTTCGTAAAATTTAAAGATGAAAATTTTAAATGCTCAACAGCTTAGTGAAATTGACCAAAAAACTATTGAAGCTGAAAAAATTACTTCTTGGGATTTGATGGAACGCGCTGCAAAACATGCTGTAGATGCCATTTTGCCGCTATTGAAACCGAAAAGTAAAATTCATTTGTTTTGCGGGGTAGGCAATAATGGTGGTGATGGTTTAGCCATGGCTTATTTTTTGAAACAATTTGAATTTTCTGTACAGGTTTATAAAATTGCATTTTCTGATCAGCCTTCTCCAGATTTTTTGAAAAATGAAAAACGTTTATTAAAAAACGAATTCAAAATTACTTCTGTAGATGCTTCAACTGAAATTGATTTTGCTATTGAAGATGATGATGTTCTTATTGATGCTATTTTTGGGGTAGGTTTAAATCGAAAATTACCTGAATTTGTAGAAAAATGTATTGAGTTAATTAACCAATCTAAGGCTAAATGTTTCAGTATAGATTTGCCAAGTGGCATGTTTTTAAATTCACTTTCGCCTAAAACTTCAGCTTTTGTACATCCCGATGTATGTTTAACATTTCAGTTACCTAAATTACCTTTGTTGTTACCAGATTATGCTCAGTTTGTAGGCAAGTTTCAATTGGTTCCTATAGGTTTATCGGCTAAAGCCATTCAGCAATCATCTACTTTATACAATTATGTAGATTTAGCTTTTGCGCAAACTTTATACAAGCACCGCAAACGGTTTTCGCATAAAGGAAGTTACGGTCATGCTTTATTAGTTGGCGGACAAAAAGGAATGTTAGGAAGTGTTTTATTGGCGTCTAGAGCTGCCATGAAAAGTGGAGTAGGGAAGTTAAGTGTGATGTTGCCTAATTGTGGCCATACCAGCTTACATACGTATTTACCCGAAGCTATGGCTGTACATCACGATGCTAAAAAGTATATTTCTTTTACCAATTCTAGTGGATACAATGCCATAGGAATTGGTGTTGGAATAGGTACTAAACCAAATGTGGTAAAAGCTTTTACTTCTTATTTATCTCATGTAAATCAGCCAATTTTACTTGATGCCGATGCACTAAATATTTTAGCAGAACATTCATTTTTATTAGAATTGCTTCCCAAAAATTCCATTTTAACTCCGCATCCAGGCGAATTAAAACGCTTAATTGGCCATTGGAAAGATGATTTTGATAAACTTACTAAAATTAAAGCTTTTGCCCAAAAATATGAAATTATTGTGGTAGCTAAAGATGCTATTACTTGTGTTTGCGACGGAACTCATTTTTATTTTAATGCTTCAGGAAATTCGGGTATGGCTACAGCAGGAAGTGGCGATGTGTTAAGTGGAATAATTACTTCGTTATTAGCCCAGTCTTATGAAGCTTTAGCGGCTGCTCAGCTGGGTGTTTTTGTACATGGCTTAGCTGGTAATTTAGCTTTAAAATGCGAAAGTGAAGAAAGTTTAATAGCTTCAAATCTTACGGAAAATTTAGGCAAAGCTTTTCAACTTATTCAATCATAAAAAATGGATTTTAAGCTATTTGTTAAAATTTTAGGCTTTGCATCATTTAATCAAAAATGCAACTGCTTTTATAGCTCTCTTTTTGTAGTTTTAAGCTTTTAACACTTCTTTTAAATGTAAGAAGCTATGGCGAAGCTGTGTTTTTTTGGCTTAACAAGAAGTGTTTATTATCGTAAAATGTTTTTCAGTTTTTAATGATTTTTGAAGCGATATCTATTTGGTTTTGAGCTAATAATAGTCTATATTTATAGATTAATTATCTTCAAAAATGCTGTATTATGTCTAAAAAAGTAAAATTAGCGCCCTTGTTTCATCGTAATGAAAACCATATTTCAATTCAGTTTGATTACAATGAAGAAATAAAGCGGACAGTTTTAAAATTGGGAGCCAAATTTACCAGGACACATCGTTGTTTTTACATTAAAAACACTTCAGCAAATAAAAGAAAGTTATACTTACAATTACGAAAAATTGATTGCATTTTAGATTATTCGGCCATGCCGAAATACAAAAAAGAAGTAAGCAAACCAAAGGTAAAGCCAATGCCTGCAAGTCATGTTGAAGCATTGCAGGCTTTTAGAGATTATTTAGAAGGACAGCGCAAAAGTGCATCTACTATACATACGTATTCTAATTTTATTGAATTGTTTTTGAAGTTTCATGCTCAGCGAAATCTTTCGGATTTAGGATTACGTGATGTGGAGCAATTTTTAGAACAAGTTATTGCTAAACGTAAATACAGTATTAGTTCTCATAGGCAATGCATAAGTGGTTTGAAGCATTTTAGTAAGTTGAAGTTAGGTTTGCAGTACGATCCTGAAGATTTGTATTTACCTAAGAAAGACAAAAAATTACCTGTTGTACTTTCTTCTACGGAAATTGTAATGTTACTGCGGGTTACTAAAAACTTAAAACATCGTGCTATAATTGGTTTATTGTATTCGTCTGGTTTGCGAATAGGCGAATTATTGAATTTAAAATTGAATGATTTAGATTTAGAACGCAATATGATTTATGTAAAGCAGGGGAAAGGTAGAAAAGATAGAAATTGCTCTTTAGGGCAACGCATTAGACCTATGTTATTAAATTATGCACAGACTTATCAGCCCAAAGTATATTTATTTGAAGGTGATGAAGAAGGTAAACCTTACAATGCGAGTTCGGTACGAAATTTTTTAAAACGAAGTTGCGCAGCTGCAAAGATTAGCAAGCACATTACGCCACATACTTTACGACATACGTATGCAACGCATTTATTAGAAAATGGAGTAGATGTACGTTATATACAGGAGTTGCTAGGCCATTCTAGACCTGAAACTACAATGATTTACACGCATGTAACTGAGCGAAAGATTGACGAGATTACCAATCCATTAGATTCGGCCATAGATAAGTACAATAAGTTGGATAACCACCCATCAAATCCTCTGTTATCCCGCAATAATCTCAAATAATAGTGTATATTTGGCATCATATAACAAGTTGTGGTGCATTTAAGAGCAACATTCTGGAAAACTGAAAAT
>CBFIGU010000092.1:0-8943 GCA_965662165.1 Psychroflexus sp. | reverse complement strand
ATGATTTTGATATGAATAACGAAAAGTGGCCACATTGGACAAAAATTCGTCAAATTCAAGAAAAAGTTAGCGAATCTAATCCAAGATTCAGTTGTGTAAATACCGATGATTTAAACTCAGGAATAAACGATAAAGGTAAATCCATAAAAGATGATCTTCACTTATCAATATCTGGATACGATGAGCTAGGAAAGCGTTTTGCAAACAAAGCAATTCAACTTATTGAAATGAATTAAGCTCAATTCATTAAAAAGAAACCTAACAAAAAGAGTTTATTGAATAAGCTTTATTAATTTCGCAAAAGCCTTAACTTAGATTAAGTAGGTGTCTTTTATATGTTTAATAATAGACTAAAGCTTAAGTGATTTCAAAAGTTTTGAAGCATAAGTTTGGTATAAGAAAACTTCAAATTTAGAGCTATACTAATCATTTTAATTTTAACAGGAATTAGTTTATTTTAAAAACAAATCAAATGCTGTACCCATTAAAATTTACACCTATCTCTAAATATAAAATTTGGGGAGGAAACAAGCTTAACACTGAATTAGATAAAGGTTTCGAAATCGAAAATTGTGGTGAATCCTGGGAAATTTCTGATGTAAAAGGTGATGAAACTCTTGTGGCAGAAGGCGATTTAAAAGGCTATAACTTAAGGCAACTTATAGAGAAATATAAAGGTGATTTTTTAGGCAAATTGGTTTATGAAAAGTTTGGAACAGATTTTCCTTTACTCATTAAGTTTATTGACGCCAAAACACCTCTTTCTATACAAGTGCATCCAAGTGATGAAATGGCAAAAAAAAGACATCAATCTTTCGGAAAAAATGAAATGTGGTATGTGATGCAAGCAGATGAAGATGCAGAGCTTATTATTGGGTTTGACGAAAAATTGGACGAAAATACATACAACAACCACCTAAAAGCTAATACCATTCTTGATGTTATGCACCATGAAACAGTAAAAAAAGGAGATACTTTTTACATTCCTACAGGAAGAGTACACGCCATAGGTGCAGGAGTTTTATTAGCAGAAATACAGCAAACATCAGATGTAACTTACCGAATCTATGATTACGATCGAGTAGACCTAAAAACGGGTGAAAAACGAGAGTTACATAATGATTTAGCCATAGATGCTATTGATTTTGAAGTACACAGCAATTACAAAACAGACTATAAGCAAGCTGTAAACACATCTAATAAGCTAGTGCATTCTCCTTATTTTAAAACTAATTACTTAAACATAAAAGGTAACCTAGCTAAAGATTACACAAAATTAGACTCATTTGTAATTTATATGTGTGTAAATGGTTCGCTTCAACTTCACGCCAATAACGAGACTTATAAGCTAAAAAAGGGAGAGACTATATTGTTACCCGCAACAATTAGTAAAGTGAACTTAAATACAGATGAAGCTGAAATATTAGAAATCTATTACTAGATTCTCATCTTATTTCGTTTTAAGTTTAAAGCTTAGTCTTGTTGAATTAATAGCTAAAATTAAGTAATAAAGCTGATTTTCTTATGGTTTAAAAGCCTACAGAAAATCAGCTTCTATAATTTAAAAGTGAAGTTCTTTTATTGTTTTGGTTCATTAACTATTACATCGTACTTTTATTGAGTAAATTTAGAAACTTCTTTAAAATTGTAGATTTTGTATTTTTTAAAAACAACTCTTTTTGTTCTATTTTTTCAATTTTGTTGGCTTATTAATTACGGTCAAACTATAACTAGCTCTCAAGACAATAAACAGCCTTCAGCCCAAGCATCTACTTACATAGATCAGGAAGGTGTGTTTAGGTATGTTGAAAACAATAAAGAAATACGATTATTTGGTGCTAATTATACTTTGCCATTTGCACATGGATATCGAGCAATAAATTATTTAAATAAAGACCATAAAAAAGCAATAGACCAAGACATTTACCACATGACTTTGTTAGGTTTAGATGCGCATCGTGTCCATATTTGGGATGCTGAAGTAACTGATAGTTTAGGAAATTTAATACAAACCCCACAGTTAGATTTATTAGACTATACACTAGCAAAATACAAAGACAGAGGCTTTAAAACCATCATTACACCTTTTAAAGTTGGCGAAAATGGTTATCCAGAAAAAGATTTTGAAACTCCTGGCTTCAGCTCTAAACTCCAAAAACAAAACACCTATTCTGGAGAAGCTATCTTAGCCAAACAAAAACGCTATTTTACTCAATTACTCAATCATGTTAATCCGTATACAGGAATTGCCTATAAAAATGACCCTGATATTATTGCTATAGAAATTAATAATGAACCGAAACATACCGATGGCAAAGAAGCATTGACCTACATTAATACTATGGTAGACATTATTAGAGAAATCGGTTTCAAAAATCCTGTTTTCTATAATGTTGCAGAAGTTTCAGCATTTGTAGATGATTACACTAAAGCCAATATTCAAGGTTGTACTTTTCAATGGTATCCAACAGGTTTGGTACACAATAGCCAATTAAAAGGCAACTTTTTACCTCATGTTGACCATTATAATATTCCGTTTGATACGCTTCCTGAATTTCAAAATAAAGCAAGAATTATTTATGAATTTGATTCTGGAGACACCAATTCTTCAGTCATTTTCCCAGCCATGGCAAGAAGCTTTAGAGAAGCCAAGTTTCAATTTGCTACACAATTTGCCTACGAACCAACTGACTTAGCATTCGCCAATACCGAATACCAAACTCATTTTACCAATTTAATTTACACGCCTTCTAAAGCTATTTCACTAAAAATTGCTGCTCAAGTTTTTCATGAAACTGAAAATGGTAAATCTTACGGTAGATACCCAAATAATAATCATTTTGGAAAAACTGAATTATTTCCTCAGAAAGACTTAGCGGTTTATAATTCTAAATCAAAATTCTTTTATACCAATACTACTTCAATAAAACCAACATCTCCTAAAAAATTGAAGCAATTAGCGGGTGTAGGCAATTCAGAAATTGTAAAATATACTGGAAATGGCGCTTATTTCTTACACAAAATTAAAAATGGACTTTGGCGGTTAGAAGTGCTCCCAGATGTACTTTGGGTAAAAGATCCATACGAAAAAGCTAGTCTAAAAAAGACAGTTGCCGTTATCAAAAAGCATTCTAATTTAATGAAAGTCAATCTTACAGATTTAGGAGATCGTTTCAAAGTAACAGGAATAAATAAAGGTAATTCATTTAAAACAGAAAGCAATTCAGCAGCTTTTTATATTGAGCCAGGCACCTATCTTTTGCATTCAAAACCGCTTCAATCTAATTTCAATTTTAAAAAACAGCTTGACTATATAAAACTGAATGAATATTTTAATTTCAGTCAAAACTTAACTGAAACTTACGTGGTACATCAGCCAAAAGCTTACATAGAAAAAGGGCAGGATTTGCCTATTTCGCTTCAACTCGTTTCATCAAAAAACATTCAAAAAATTGAAGTAGTGCTTCCATCTGGTTATCAAAAAACGGATCATTATAAATTCACTAAAACAGGTAATTTTAATTACGAAGTAAACATTCCAAAAGAAAAGCTCTGGGGCAATAACTTTAGCTACAATGTGGTAGTTTATACTGAAAAAGATACTATTTCATACCCAAAAGCTATAAATGGAAGTCCTGCAGATTGGGATTTTGTAAGTAAGAATCAATATGCTACAAAAATTGTAAATCCCGAAAAATCAATTCTTCTTTTTGAAGCTAATCAACTAGATTTTAAAAATTTTCTTTGGCCTAACTATTATTCTGGTGTAAAATACAATATGGAAATACAGTCTTTTAAAGATCAGTCTAAAGACTATTTGAGCATTTCTGCACCAAGTTTAGATACCAAAATAAAGGATTTGACCTTCAAAATAATGCTGAACGACTTAATGGAGCTAGAGCAGCAAAATCTTAAAGAAGTTAATCAACTGGTTGTAAAAGCATCTTCAGGATTTAAACCTCAACAAAAGGTGCAAATTGCTTTACAACTGAGTAATGCTAAAGTATTTGGAAAAGTAATTGAATTTGATGCTGAAGTTTCTGAAATTGAAATTCCTTTTTCTGAATTAAAGAACGTTCCCATGGTTTTATTGCCCAATGCGTATCCAGGCTTTCAACATTATTGGTTTCAATCTGAAGCTGAATCAGAATTTGATGCAAGTTTAATTGAAGCACTTCAAATTTCTATAGGACCTGGTCTTGAAACTCTAGAACTCAGTAAAAATCAAAACTTATCTTTATACCAAATTAGACTAGAATAAATGGCTTCTAAAACTTACATCTTTGTATTGTGCCTTGTAACTTTTTTTGTGAGTTGTAAGGAAAAACAAGAATTTAATCCTGAAAAGAAATCCTTCAACAATAATTGGGTTTTTACTAGGGTTGATGATCATTCGCCAAATGAAGATTTTCTCAAAGAGAGTGATTTTTCTGAATGGGATTCGGTTAGGCTGCCTCACACTCCAAAAATAGAACCGCTTCTGGTAAACGACCAATGGCAAGGCGTAAGTTGGTATAAAAAACAATTCAACTTACCTGATAGCTATAAAAATAAAAAGCTTTTTATAGAATTTGAAGCTGCCATGAATATTGCAGAAGTTTGGGTAAATGGCAAAAAGCTCATTAAACATCAAGGTGGTTATTTACCTTTTGTAATTGATATTTCTAATGCTGTGCATTTTGAAAAACCCAATACAATTTCAGTAAAACTGAATAACTACGATAATCCTGTTACAGGACCAAAACCTTTAGACAAATTAGACTTTAATACTTACGGCGGAATTTATAGAAATGTATGTCTCATCGCTAAAAATCCAATTTATATCACACATCCAATTTTGGAAGACAAAGTGGCTAGTGGTGGTGTTTTTGTCACCTATCCAGAAGTTAGCGAAGCCAAAGCACAAATAAATATTCAAACGCACCTTAAAAATGATTTGGCCACAACAGAAAAAATTACTGTAAAAAACAGATTGTATTTTAAAAGTAAACTCATTGAAGAAACGGAAACTTCAATTTTAGAAATTCCAAAGAATTCAGGTCAAGAAGTTTCACAAAACATAGTAATTAAGCAACCCAATTTATGGTCGCCTGAGCATCCAAACTTGTATACACTAAGCACGCAAATTTTAAAAAATAATGAAGTTATAGATGAAGAAATTCAGCGCATTGGCATTAAAACCATGAAGTTTGTAGGTCAGGATTTTTATCTAAATGGTAAAAAAACATTCTTACGTGGTGTAAATCGTCATCAGGAATATCCGTATGTAGGTTATGCTTTATCAGACCAAGCTAATTTTAGAGATGCAAAAAAAATTAAAGAAGCTGGATTTGATTACGTTCGGTTATCGCATTATCCACAAAGTCCTGCTTTTATGGATGCTTGCGATGAGCTAGGTTTAGTTACCATAAATGCCATTTTAGGCTGGCAATATTTCAGCGAAGATGAAGCTTTTCAAAAACACGTGTTTCAAACAGCTAGAGATTTGATTAGAAGAGACCGAAATAGAGCTTCAGTTTTAGCTTGGGAAGTTTCTTTAAATGAATCTTGGATGCCAGAACACTTTATTGATTCGTTAAACACAATTGCTAAGCAGGAATATCCTACTAATCAATGTTTTACCGCTGGATGGCAAGATTATGGCTATGATATTTATTTGCAAGCTAGACAACATCGCTTAAAACACTACGATACTACGCTTACCAAACCTTACAACGTTTCGGAATATGGAGATTGGGAATATTACGCTATGAATGCTGGACTTAATCAAGATGCTTGGGGTGATTTGTTACAACAAGAACGCTCAAGTAGGCAACTTAGAAACGCTGGTGAAACTGCTTTGCTACAACAAGCTACCAATATTCAAGAAGCACATAACGACAACTTACAAACCCCTGCATTTGCAGATGGCTATTGGGCTATGTTCGATTATAATCGTGGTTATGCTGATGATTTAGAAGCTTCTGGAATTATGGATATTTTTAGAATTCCAAAACCTTCCTACTACTTCTTCCAAAGTCAACGCGACCATGACCATCCTTTTGGAAAACCTATGATTTATATTGCCAACCAATGGAAAACTAATAGCCCACTAGATGTTAGAATTTTCAGTAATTGTGAAGAAGTTGAATTGTTTCTGAATGGCAAATCATTAGGAAAGCAAAAACCAGATGAGAATAGAATTTCAAGTCATTTAAAGCATCCGCCTTTTACCTTTACCATTCCTAGCTTTGAAAAAGGCAAACTTACCGCTCAAGGTTTTATAAATGGAAAAAGATTAGCCACTCATACTGTTCATTCGCCTGAAGAACCTAAACAAATTAAGTTAGATGTAGATTTAAGAAATTTTGAATTAACCAACAATGACCTTGTGTTTGTATACGCTAAAATTTTAGATGAAAATGGAACCTTACTAACCGATGTTGAAGACAAAATTGAATTTAAAATTGAAGGTGATGCTGAACTTATTGGCGAAAATCCTGTAAAAATTGATGCGGGTATCGCTTCTATTCTTTTAAAAACAAAAAACAATGTAAATGATTTAGTTTTAAGTGTATCATCCAACATTTTAAAACTAAAGCCCGTAAAAATTTCGTTGAAAGAGCTTAGACTTCAAAAGGATGTTGCTACTAATTCTGACAAGACTCATAAAGTTGGTTCAAAAAAAATTATTCGTGGTAATTCAAACAAAAAACAAGTAGCCCTTACTTTTGATGATGGACCAAGCGAAATAACCAAAGATATTTTAGCTATTCTCAAAGCATACAATGTAAAGGCTACTTTTTTCTGGCAAGGAAAGAATTTAAAAGCCCATCAGGCTATCATTAATCAAGCATTAAAAGATGGACATCAGATTGAAAATCATAGTTGGAATCATGAAAATGGGCATGCTGCTTCAAATGAAGATTTATGGGAAAACCAAGTACATAAAACAAATTTAGAATTTCAAAAGTACGGTATTCCAAGACCTAAATATTACCGGCCGCCTTTTGGAGCAATTACAAATCAGCAAATCAATTTTCTATTCAATAAAAATATAAAAACTGCATTATGGTCCATCACCACTTTAGATTGGGACAAGTCTCAAAATACAGAAGGGAAAATGTTTAGTAAATTTAAAAATGAGCTTCATAAAGGCGCCATCGTGCTTCTGCATGATTACGATTATGGTCGACCAGAAGCACAATTGAAAGATTTAAAAAGAATGATTTCTTATGGACAAGCAATGGGTTATCAGTTTGTGAGTTTAGATGAAGTTGTAGATAATAATGAAGATTAAAAAATGAAGAAAAAAATTAAAATGCTAACATTAATAAGTTTATGCTTTAGCTGTATAACTTTTGCTCAATCTATAGAAGTGGTTTCTTTTAACCAAAACCCTTTAGAGGTAAGCCCACTACTAGGCGGTGACTTAGAAATTAACGTAGAATACACAAGTCAAGCGGGAAGTCCTGGAAACAATTTATACATTGGCTTAGAAGAATTAGATGAAAATAATCAGTTTGTAAGAACCATCGATGGAGTTTCATTAGAAAATGAAACTGCGGGAACAAACATTCAGTTGTCAGTAAACCTTTTTGTGGGTTCAATTCAACCACTTTCAACCAATTTACCTACAGGTCACACCTATCAAGTAATCGCCCGACTTTATACAAACAACTGGACTCAACTTGCCAGCGCGGGGTATTGGAATACTGAAGCATTACAAACTCTGGCAACCGATTACAGTTTTAGCAATTTTACAATTCATAAAGGTGCTGATGTTAGTTGGATGACTGAAATGGAAAATGAAGGCTTCAGCTGGCAAGACAATGATGGTAACCCAAGCGAACTGATGCCATTGTTAACCGATTATGATTTAAATGCAGTTAGATTACGGGTTTGGGTAAATCCAGAGATCTCTCCTGCCAATGGGTGGTGCGATATAGAAGATGTAGTGAACAAAGCCATTTTAGCAAACAATGAAGGCATGGATATCATGATTTGCATCCATTATAGCGATCACTGGGCAGACCCAGGACAACAAAATAAACCCGCCGCATGGTCTAACATGACTGTAAATGAACTAGAAACAGCAATTGCCAACCATACCACCGATATTTTAACCGCTTTAGATGCAGAAGGAATTACTCCAAAATGGGTGCAAATAGGAAATGAAACCAATGATGGAATGCTTTGGGAAACTGGTAAAGCATCAACAGGCGGATTTGCCAATTATGCCAGTTTTTTGAATTCAGGTAGTTTAGCAGTAAAAACCTTTGATAGTTCTATTGAAACCATTTTGCATTTAGCCAACGGCAACAACAATAATTTATACCAATGGAATATTGGCGGTTTACTAAACAACGGATTGGTTTTTAATCGATTTGATATTATCGGAATGTCTTTATATCCAGAAGAAGACAATTGGAAACAATTAGTTGACGACACGTACAATAACATGAACAGCATCAAATCTCAATACAACAAAGACGTAATGATGGTGGAAGTTGGTTTTTCTAACAGCAGACCTGATATCACCTATCAATTTTTAGTGTATATGATGGAGAAAACCAGACAAGCTAATGGTTTAGGTGTTTTTTATTGGGAGCCGATTGCTAGAAGTCCTTTTACTTCTTATGGCAAAGGCGCATGGGATGACGATGGAAGCCCATCGATAGCGATGGATGCTTTTTTACTCAATTCAACTTTGAGTCAAAATCAATTTGAAATAACACCAAACTTCAGCATTTTCCCAAATCCAAGTACACAAGAAATAAATATTTCATCTCGTACTGAGACCTTAAAAACACTTGAAATTTATAATTTAAAAGGGCAGTTAATTGATAAGTTAGATGTTGATGCGCTTTCAAAATCAATTAATATTTCGAATTTAGAAAAAGGAATTTACATACTGAAAATTAACAATAAACAGAGTAAAAAGTTTATTAAACAGTAAGTTAC
>CBFIGU010000091.1:0-8947 GCA_965662165.1 Psychroflexus sp. | reverse complement strand
CAGGTAATATGCCTACAGAAAAGTTAGTTTCTTATTTTAATCAACAAAAAGCAGAAACCCAAGTGAAATTGGGAATCTTTGAATCTGCTTACAATCAGGCTACTAGTCTATTTTCTAAATATGCCTAACAAAATACAATTTTAGGTGAACAAGAAATGAGCGTTCAACTTTAGCTTAATTTAAACAAAAAATCACCAATCTAAATACTTCTCAATTAGCATTCAAATGTTTACTTTTGTGCAAATTTTGAATCATTATGTTTGATAGTTTAAGCGATAAGTTAGATAAAGCATTACACGTATTAAAAGGCCATGGCCAAATAACCGAAGTAAACGTAGCCGAAACTCTTAAGGAAGTAAGGCGTGCGCTTGTTGATGCCGACGTTAATTTTAAAATAGCAAAAGATTTTACAAACACCGTAAAAGAGAAAGCGCTAGGTCAGGATGTTTTAAAGAGCTTGAAACCTAGCCAATTAATGGTTAAAATCGTTAAAGACGAGTTAACCGAATTAATGGGTGGCGATGCAGAAGGTGTAAATTTATCAGGCAATCCTAGTGTAATTTTGATGTCTGGTTTACAAGGTAGTGGTAAAACTACCTTCTCTGGTAAATTAGCAAACTATCTTAAACGTAAAAAAACAAAGAAACCACTTTTAGTAGCCTGTGATGTTTACCGTCCAGCAGCAATAGACCAATTGCACGTGGTTGGTGAGCAAATAGGAGTAGAAGTTTTTTCGAATAAAGAAGAAAAAAATCCTGTAAAAATTGCTGAAGCAGCCTTAGCTCATGCAAAAGCTAATGGATTTAATGTAGTAATCATAGATACAGCTGGTCGTTTAGCAGTAGATGAACAAATGATGAATGAAATCTCAGACATTCATCAAGCTATCGAGCCACAAGAAACTTTATTTGTGGTGGATGCAATGACTGGTCAAGATGCTGTAAATACGGCTAAAGCCTTTAACGATCGCTTAAATTTTGATGGGGTAATTCTTACCAAATTAGATGGTGATACACGTGGTGGTGCTGCTATTTCTATTAAATCGGTTGTAAACAAACCTATAAAATTTATAGGTACTGGAGAAAAAATGGAAGCTTTAGATGTTTTCTATCCAAATCGTATGGCAGATCGTATTTTAGGGATGGGTGATGTGGTTTCCTTAGTAGAAAGAGCTCAGGAACAGTACGATGAAGAAGAAGCTAGACGTATTCAAAAGAAAATTGCTAAAAACAAATTTGGTTTTGACGATTTTCTAAAACAAATACAGCAGGTCAAAAAAATGGGGAACATGAAAGACCTGATGGGTATGATTCCTGGTGCTGGTAAGATGATGAAAAACGTAGATATAGATGATGATGCTTTTAAACACATTGAAGCTATAATTCATTCTATGACTCCAAAAGAAAGAGAAAATCCAACTATTATTAATTCATCTAGAAAACGAAGAATTGGTAAAGGGTCTGGAACATCTGTACAAGAAGTGAATCAATTGTTGAAGCAGTTTACGCAAATGAGTAAGATGATGAAAATGATGCAAGGCGGTGGCGGAAAGCAAATGATGCAGATGATGAAAAACATGCGCTAAACGAAAAAACACAATTTAAAACACAACACAATGACTATTTTAGACGGTAAAGCACTCAGTAATACCATTAAAGATGAGATTAAGGCAGAAGTAGATAAAATGAAAGAAAAGGGGGAAAAAGTACCCCATTTAGCTGCTGTACTTGTAGGAAATGATGGCGCTAGCTTAACTTATGTAAATAGTAAAGTTCGCTCTTGTAAACGTGTTGGTTTTGAATCTACCTTATTTAGATTACCATCTACCATAAGCGAATTAGAACTATTAGGTAAAATAGACGAGTTAAACGCTAATGAAGATATTGATGGCTTTATTGTGCAATTGCCACTACCAAAACAAATAGATACCCAAAAGGTAATTATGCGAATTGATCCCGATAAAGATGTAGATGGCTTCCATCCAACCAACTTTGGGAAAATGGCTTTAGACATGACTACCTTTATTCCAGCTACTCCATTTGGTATTTTGGAATTGTTGGAAAGATATGATGTGCAAACTTCTGGAAAGCATACAGTGGTAATTGGTCGTAGCCATATTGTAGGTAGACCGATGAGTATTTTAATGGGAAGAAAAGGATTCCCAGGAAACTCAACGGTAACTTTAACACACAGTCATACCAAAAATATTACTCAAATTACCAGCCAGGCAGACATTATAATTACCGCTTTAGGTGTCCCTAATTACCTCAAAGCAGAAATGGTAAAAGATGATGCAGTAATAATTGATGTAGGAATAACAAGAGTTCCTGACGAAAATAGCCCTAAAGGTTATATCATTACAGGTGATGTTGATTTTGAAAACGTAAAAAAGAAAGTTTCACACATCACACCAGTTCCAGGCGGAGTTGGACCTATGACCATTTCAATGCTACTAAAAAATACATTGTTAGCAAGAGAATTACACAGAAAACGACTAAACAAGTAAGTTATATTTCTTGGTAGTAAAGTTTTATATAATTAACTCAAAGTTTTGCCAGACTGAAAAAACGTTGAGTTAATTGTATTATCAAATCTTAGACAAAAAAGTTTCAAAATCATCTTTTTGAGTAAGTGTAACTCAGGTTACTTTTAAAACCCTATATTGAACTTAGTTTTGCTCCAAACTAAATTCAACTATGGAAATTATCGAAATTTTAGGCTACTTTGGAGCGTTAATCATCGGAGTCGTATTAGGCTTAATTGGTGGTGGTGGTTCAATACTTACAGTGCCAATTCTGGTTTATATGTTTGGGATTAACCCAGTTTTAGCTACTGCTTATTCGCTTTTTATTGTAGGTCTTTCTTCATTGTTTGGTGCGATTCGCAACATGCAAAAAAAATTAGTTGATTTTAAAACAGCTATTGTCTTTTCTATTCCTGCTTTTATAGCAGTCTATTCTACTCGAATGTATTTAGTGCCTGCTATACCAGAAAGTTTATTTTATGTAGGCGATTTTGAAATTACCAAAAACATAGCTATTATGGCATTTTTTGCTTTAATTATGTTATTAGCTTCTGTTTCTATGATTAGGGACAAAAAGAAAAAAGAAGAAAAACCCATTGAAAAAGTAAGTTATAATTTTCCATTAATCATTTTAGAAGGAGTTGTTGTGGGAGTTGTTACTGGTATTGTTGGTGCAGGTGGTGGATTTTTAATTATTCCTGCCTTGGTTTTACTAGCAAAACTACCCATGAAGCAAGCAGTCGCTACTTCATTACTTATAATTTCAGTAAAATCTTTAATTGGATTTTTAGGAGATATACAAAACTATGAAATCGATTGGGTGTTTTTAGGAATCTTTACAGCGCTTGCTGCAGTAGGTATTTTCATAGGAATATGGCTCAATAAATTTATAGATGGCGCAAAACTAAAAAAAGGTTTCGGTTGGTTTTTAGTAGTTATGGGCATCTTTATTTTTTATAACTTATTAAATAAATAATCAAAAAAAGACATTAAAAAGAGAACATCAATTTAAACTATAGGATATGAAAATAGAACAAATTTATACAGGTTGTTTAGCTCAAGGAGCTTATTATATAGAAAGTGATGGAGAAGTAGCTATTATAGATCCATTGCGAGAAGTACAATCTTATATTGATAAGGCAGCAAAGCAAAACGCAAACATTAAATTCATTTTTGAAACGCATTTTCATGCAGATTTTGTAAGCGGACATATTACGTTAGCCGAAAAAACAGGAGCGCAGATTATTTACGGACCCAATGCTAAAACTTCATTTGATGCATACATAGCAAAAGACGAAGAAGTATTTCAATTAGGAAAAATTCAAATAAAAGTTCTTCATACTCCAGGGCATACTATGGAGAGTACAAGTTATTTACTTATAGATGAAAATGGAAAAGAAGAAGCCTTATTTACCGGCGACACTCTATTTTTAGGAGATGTAGGTAGACCAGATTTAGCTCAGAAAGCTGCAGATATGACTCAGGAACAGTTAGCTGGAACCTTATACGATAGTTTACGAAATAAAATTATGCCACTTCCAGATACAGTAACAGTTTACCCTGGTCATGGCGCTGGCTCAGCTTGTGGAAAAAACATGATGAAAGAAACGGTTGATTCTTTAGGCAATCAAAAGAAAATGAATTATGCTTTAAGAGAAGACATGACTAAAGCTGAATTTATTAAAGAAGTAACCGATGGTTTATTGCCTCCACCACAATATTTCCCTTTGAATGTAAAGATGAATAAAGAAGGCTACGAATCGATTGATACCGTTTTAGACCGCGGATTAAGAAAATTAAATCCTGAAGAATTTGAAGCTGCTGCTAACGAAACAGGCGCTTTAGTTTTAGATGTCAGACACGAGTCAGATTTTGCTAAAGGACACATTCCAAGTTCAGTTTTTATTGGAATAGATGGTAGTTTTGCACCGTGGGTTGGTGCTCTAATTGCAGATGTAAAGCAGCCAATTTTACTTGTTGTTCCTGATGGAAGAGAAGAAGAAACAGTAACTAGATTATCTCGCGTCGGTTTCGATAATACCTTAGGTGTTTTAGAAGGTGGTTTTGAAGCTTGGAAAAAAGCTTCAAAAGATTACGATATTGTAGACTCTATTGCTACTGAAAAGTTTAAAGGTTTATATGAAACTAATGAAGTTCCTGTTTACGATGTTCGAAAAAAATCAGAATATTTATCTGAACATCTTCCAAAAGCTGAAAACACACCTTTAGATTTTATAAATGAACATCTGGCAGAATTTCCAGATAAAGATAATTTTTATTTGCATTGTGCTGGTGGATATCGTTCCATGATCGCTGCTTCTATGCTGAAGAAAAGAGGAATACATAATCTTACTAATGTTGAAGGAGGCTTCGATAAAATTAAAGAATTAGGAATGGAAGTAACTGATTACGTTTGTCCATCTACCTTATAAAGAATTGTTTTTTTGTTTATATTTTGGTTAGAAAGCTGTCTTGAAAAAGACAGCTTTTTTTTTGTAAAAATAATTGTTAAGTGTAACTAAAGTTACTCTCATAACTATAGATATATCTTATCTTTGTAATGTAAAATAAAAGTTTTTAATTATGGAAAATAATATGGAATTACAAGAACAAAAAATTCAGACTATGCCAAGAATTGGAGATGATGCTCCAGATTTTAAGGCGGTAACTACACAAGGAGATATTCAATTGTCAGATTATGCTAAAGATAAGTGGATTGTCATGTTTTCACATCCTGCTGATTTTACTCCGGTTTGTACAACAGAGATGAGTGGATTTGCAGAACGTAAAGAAGAGTTCGAAGCTTTAAATACAGAATTAATTGGTTTAAGTATCGATTCGATTCATTCTCACATTGGTTGGGTAGATAGCGTAAAGCAAAATACAGGAGTGTATATGGACTTTCCGATTATTGCAGATATCGATATGAAAGTTTCAAAATTATACGGAATGCTTCAACCTAACGAAAGCGAAACCGCTGCAGTAAGGGCAGTTTTCTTCATCGATCCGAAAAAGAAAATTAGATTAATTATGTACTATCCACTAAACATTGGTAGAAACATGGATGAAATCTTAAGAGCTTTAGAAGCATTACAATTTTCAGATAAAAATGGTGTAGCTTGTCCATTAGATTGGAGAAAAGGTGACAAGGCAATTGTACCACCACCAAAAAACTTGAAAGATTATGAAGCAAGAATTAAAGATGATTCTGTTGAAAAAACAACATGGTATTTAGCTAAAAAGCAAATAGACTAGTATTTTGATCATAAAATAAATTCTTCTAAACCACTTCATTTACGAAGTGGTTTTTTTGTGCACATGAGTAACAAATGTTACCTAAGTTTGCTTTAGACTTTCTTAATTTTAACCAAAATGTATATCATGAAAAATCTACTCCTATTCTTATTGTTTTTCAGTTTAATTGCTTGTAATGAAACTCAGAAAAAAGAAGATTATACTAAAGTAAATCAAGATTCAGTACAAATAGAACTTGCCCAGACAGCAAAAACCAATATGGAGAATAAGTGTTATCTCTGCCATAGTCCTACCGCTTCAAAAGAGAATAGAGTAGGACCACCCATGGCAGCTATTAAGGCTAGATACATGAAAGATGCATCTACTAAAGAAGAATTTGTATCTGCTATTTGGAATTTTGTTGAAAAACCAATCGAAGATAAAGCCAAATTAAAAGGAGCTGTTCGTCGTTTTGGCGTAATGCCTTACCAAAAATTCAATCAGAAAGAAATTGAAGCTATAGCAGCTTATATGTACGATTATGAAATTGAAGAGCCAGAGTGGTTTAAGTCTCATTGGGAAAAAGAACATGGAGGAAAGCATAAAAGAAAAGGTAAAAAGTTAGCAGAAATGCCAATAGATCAAGACAATTATGCTAAAATAGGAATGAAGTATGCCAAATCTACGAAAGCGCAATTGGGTAAAAATTTAATGGGAGCCATTCAAAAAGAAGGAGTGATTCATGCTTTAGAGTTTTGTAATGTTCAAGCCATGCCTATAACCGATTCTATGGCTACAGTGCATCAAGCCAAGATAAAAAGAGTTTCAGATAAAAATAGAAACCCGAATAATAAAGCAAATACTGAAGAATTAGCTCACATCGCTTCTTTTAAAAATGTATTGAAAAAAGGAGAAGAGCCTAAACCAATTCTTGAAGAAACTGAAGATAAGGTGAATTTTTACTATCCAATTATTACCAATGATATGTGCCTTAAATGTCATGGAAAACCTGGACAACAAATCGATAAAGAGACCTATGATAAAATATTAAAATTATATCCTGAAGATTTGGCCATTGGCTACGATGTAAATGAAGTTAGGGGAATTTGGAGTATAGAGTTTAAAAAAGAGAGTGCAAATTAAATTGAAGTAGATAAAACATTTCAATCATGAAAAAATTAGGACTTATCGGTGGGACTTCATGGCACTCTACCATAGAATATTACAGAGAAATCAATAAACGAGTGAGTCAGCACATTGGGGAAGCTTCAAATCCAGAATTGATTTTGTATTCTATTAATATTGATGTGATGCGAAAACAAGTAATAGAAGACATACATCAAAAATACTTAGAGGTTTCGTTGAAATTACAAAAAGCTGGAGCAGATGCGATTTTAATTTGTGCTAATACGCCACACATGGCGGTTAGTTTTGTAGAATCACAAATAGAAATCCCTTTTTTACATATAGCAGATGCTACAGCCAAAGAAGCTAAAAAACATGCTTATAAAAACCTAGGATTGCTAGGTAACAAACCTACAATGACTAAAGCCTTTTTAAAAGATATGCTAACTAAAAAGCATGGTTTACAAGTTCAAATTCCAGATGCTTTTGGTGTAGAAAAATCACATTATTTTGTGTCTAAAGAATTAACACAAGGGAAATTTACTGAAGAAGCCAAAGACTTTTATAAACAACAGATCCAAAACTTCAAAAATCAAAATTTAGATGCAGTAATTTTGGGATGTACAGAACTGCCCATTTTACTTAAAGATGTTCAAACCGAATTGCCTTTATTACACACCACCGAATTACATATTCAAACCGCAGTAGATTTTATTTTAGGAAATTGATTTCAGTTTTGAGAATTTGTCAATAAAGCAGATGTATTTGCATCAAGTCAATATTTTTTCATTCAACAAATTATAAAATTCTTACTTATGGAAGCTCTTAGTAACAATTGTTACATAAGTTAAGAGAATCATAATTTATATTTGGAAACATTCAAAAAGTTATTGCAATGAAATCTAATTATCAAGTACTCATTATTGGCGCTGGAACAGCAGGAATTATGACGGCAGCCCAATTATTGAAAAAAGATTCTAATTTAAAAATTGGAATTATTGACCCTAAAGAAAATCACTATTATCAACCCGCTTGGACACTTGTTGGAGCAGGGACATACGATTTTAAAGATACAGAAAAACCAATAAAGGAATTAATCCCTATAGGAGCAGACTGGATTCAAGATTACGCGACAAAAATTAATGCAGATCAAAATAGTGTTACCACGAAATCTAATGGAGATATAACTTATGAATATTTAGTAGTTTCTCCAGGTTTAGTAATGGCACCAGAATTAATTGAAGGACTTCCAGAAGCATTAGGAAATGGTGTGGTTTGTAGTAATTACACCGATCCAAAACATACTTGGGAAGTAATACAAAATTTTAAAGGTGGCAACGCTATTTTTACACAACCAACCACACCCATTAAATGCGGTGGAGCCCCACAGAAAATAGCTTATCTAGCAGCAGACTATTTCAAGAAAAATAAGGTAGATGCGCGAGTGGTTTTTGCAACTCCAGGTTCTGTTTTATTTGGGGTAAGACAAATTAGAGATACCTTAACCAAAGTAGTTGAACGATATGGAATGCATTTTAAACCTTTTTATGCTCCACAAAAAATTGACACCAAAAATAAAATTATCACTTTTCATTATGTAGGTGACGACGAGAATCAATGTGTTACTAACGAAAGTAAAGAAATTGGAGAAAAAATATCAGGTGTAACCAATATTGAAGTCCCTTTCGATATGTTGCACTTAGCACCACCACAAGCTGCTCCAAAATTTATTAAAGAATCTAATCTAGTGACCAAAGAAGGTTGGTTAGATGTAAACATCAATTCTTTGCAACATAATACGTATCCTAATATTTTTGGCCTTGGAGATGTTGCAGCCCTACCAACTGCCAAAACAGGCGCAGCAATTAGAAAGCAAGTGCCAGTTGTGGTAGAAAATTTATTTTTCATGATGAATAGTAAACCTGCTACAAACAGAAGCTACAAAGGTTATTCTTCTTGTCCGTTAGTTACTGGCTATGGAAAAATGGCTTTAGCAGAATTTGATTATGAAGGTAACTTTACGCCAGATCCAAAATTAAAACAAATGCTTGTTTTTAATTCAGC
>CBFIGU010000090.1:0-9055 GCA_965662165.1 Psychroflexus sp. | reverse complement strand
TACAGATGACATGCTTATTGACACACCAATACCTGGTCAAACTGGTTTTAATTCGCAGTGGCAAAATTTAGGCTCACTACAAAATCAGGGAATTGAGTTTAGTATAAGTACTGTTAATGTGAGTACAGAAAATTTTAAATGGTCTACAGACTTTAACATCAGTAGAAATGTAAACGAAATAAGAGATTTGGGGAATCTACAGTTTATTCCAACATTAGTTCCTAATGGCTGGATAACCAATCCAGGTAGAGTTGTTGTTGGTGAACCTATTGGTGCAATGTATGGCTATGTTTTCGATGGCATTTACCAAGAAGGCAATGCAGATGGAGAGGAGCCGGGAACCATGAGATATAAAGATTTAAATGGTGATGGAGTTATTGATGATGAAAATGATAGAACCATTATTGGAGATTCAAATCCTGATCACATAGGTGGTATAAATAATAATTTTACTTACAAAAATTTTAATTTATCCATTTTCTGGCAGTGGAGTTATGGAAATGATGTTTTTAATGCTGCAACGCTAAGAACAAATGGTTTTCAGCCATTTATGAATATTACAAGGGACTATTATGAAAATGCATGGACACCAGAAAACGGTTCAAATATAGCACCTGCATTTGGGAAAATTGAACCTGTTGCATCAAGTTATTTTGTTGAAGATGCTTCCTTTTTAAGGCTCAAAACAATCAACTTATCATATGATTTACCAAATAGACTTTTTGTAAATAAACAAATTAGCAGTATTCGCTTTTTTCTCTCTGCTAATAATTTATTGACTTTTACAGAATACACAGGATTTGATCCAGAAGTAAGCTCAAGAAACCCATTGATAAGAGGCTTTGAGAGGTTCTCTTATCCAAGAGCTAGATCTATAATTATGGGGTTTAATGTTAAATTTTAAAATCATGAAAAAATTGAAAAAATATTTTTTTGTAATCATCATATTAGCAACTATTTCTTGTGAAGATTACCTAGATACACAACCATTCTCTTTTGTAAGTTTAGACAACTTTTACAAAACTCCAGATGAAGCTGAAATTGCACTTACAGGTGTTTATAATATCCTTTCCGCAAATCAAGTTGAGCAAAATTTTGGTAATAATTCGACCTATTCAAGAAATTTAATGGTCATGTTAAATGGAGCTACTGATGAAACTTTGGCAAGAGATAATAGCTTAAATCCAGATTATGTAGTTTGGGGAAATGGAACTTTTACTGCACAAAGCAATTTTATAAACGAAGCTTGGGTGTTTTTCTACTCTGGTATTAGTAGAGCTAATTACCTAATAGAAAGGATTGAGCAAATCGAAGGTTTCGAAGGAAACAGAAAAAATGAAATTATAGCAGAAGCAAGGCTTCTAAGAGGTTTTTATCACATGATGTTATCTATGATGCATGGAGGAATTCCTGTTTATGCTTTCTCAGATGAAGACCCATTGAAGTCAAGAAACACTATTGAAGAAGTTTACGAATTGGTACTATCAGATTATGAGTTTGCATATAATACGTTACCTAATAGAGCAGATAAAATTGGTAGAGTGAATAAATGGACTGCAGCAGGTCTACTTGCAAAAGCACATACTTACTTAGCTAGTGCTAAAATATCTGGGTTAAATGGGTTTATAGATATTAATAGTTTTGATTGGGTAGATAGCAATCAACATTATACTGAAGCTCTTAATTACACGCAAGATATAATATCTAGTAGTGGTTATCAATTAACGGCTAATTATGATTACTTATTTAGAGAAACCACTAAACAACAACAATACGAAGAAAATTTATTATCTGCAGAAGCAAGTTCAAGTCCAACAATTAATGTTGTCAATATAATATCTAATGCGTTTACTCCGCAAGGAAATATTAATATAACCGGTGGCGGTTTTGGATGGTTCAGACCTACAAATGAGCTTTATGAGATTTACGCTGAAGGTGATTTTAGAAGAGACCATAATTTAACCGGTAATATGACTAACATCAATAATTTTGAATCGATTGAAGGAGTTAGATATTATGTCCCAAATACCTTACCAAACACACAAGTTGGTTTTTATTGTATAGGAAAATATAGAATGATGGACCCAGCTGAAAAAAACCTACCTAATTGGGCTTCAAATATTAATTTACCCATCTTAAGGTATGCAGATATTCTTTTGTTGCATGCAGAAGCATTATATTTTACTGGGAACGAAGCAAACGCTAGAGATTTTTTATCTCAAGTTAGAGCACGTTCAGTTAGTGATGGTTTTAGTATTACAGATCTAAATAATGCTTATCAAAAGAGTGATTTTGTTGAAGAATTACTCGAAGAACGCTCAAGAGAATTATGTTTTGAAAGTTGGAGACGAATTGATTTGGCTAGGTTCAATAAACTAAATGAAACCATCAATAGTCTTTCTACTGAAGTTGGGTTTTATAACATAAGAGTAGCTCCAACTATAAAAGATAATTGGAAGCCTGAAAGAGCTTGGTTTCCTATACCTACAATACAACTAGATTTAAATGAAAATTTAATCCAAAATCAAGGATTCTAATCAATAAAAATAAAAATTATGAAAAAAAATTACATTTATCTTTCAATCGTATTTTTAATAAGTATTTCAGTAGCAAATGCACAAAATAATGATTTTTTAAACGGAGATGGGGATCAACTTTGGTCAAATGCTCTCAATTGGTCTCTTGGTGTAGTTCCAAATACTACAAATACTGCGCAAGTACGTTTACCATTGCCAATAGAATCTCTTGTTGATACTGATATCAGCATAAAAAAATTACAAAACACATTTGCAACAAGTGTAGATGTTCCCATTGGAGGTAGTGAGACACTAACTATTGATGCTGGTTCTGGTGGTGCATTTGGAATTGAAAATGTTTCTAATGATGATGTATCCTTAATTTTTAATGGAAATTTAGCAATAAATAATTCAGCTGGTGTAAATGCATTTACCTTTTTTAGAAGCCAGAACGGTAATACAAATGATTTGAATAATATAATTTTTGAAAATGGCTCTACACTAAACTTACTCTCTAATACAGGTGTAGAATCAGGCTCAGGAAGCAATACCTTTGTATTTAATGGTGAATTAACAGGAAATAAAAACCTGCGTTTTGGAACTAATACTACATCGATTTTTGGTACTACATCCACTAATCCAAGCTATACTGGAGAATTGGTTTTTTTGTTTAACTCATCGGTAATAGTAAATACAGCTGATAATAATATTTTTTATAATGGTTTTAAACTACAGATAAATGGCAACAATGCTTCTATTGAAGTAAATGGAGAAAATGTATTAGAATCTAGAATTGTAATTACAGCATCAAATACTTTTACTTTTACAGTTAACGAAAATCAGAATAATTTAGAAAGATTAAACTTTAATACCGGTAGTACTTTAGATCTAAATTTAGGAGCCAATGTTACGAATCTTTCTTTTGAAGAAAATGCTTCAGTTGACTGGAGTACTGGAACGCTAAACATAACAGGATTTAAAGAAGGAGTTATTCGTTTTGGAACGGATAACACTGGGCTCACTTCTGGACAACTAAATCAAATAATTGCAGATAATGGAGGCAAAGATTTAATGCTAGACGCTGATGGATATTTAGTAAATGTACCAGATTTTACTTACTCAGGAGGTTTATGGACGCCATCAAATATTGGTGACTCGGGCACAACAGATAATATTTTTATACAAGATGGATCTGTCGATTTTTCTACAACTCTAGTTGCCAATAACCTAAGAATAGAGACTGGAGCCACAGTTAATGTTACATCTACCGGTATTTTAGACTTGAATGGAGATATTATAAATAAAGGAAATTTAGTTTTTAAAAGTGATGCTACAGGTTCAGGACAATTAGATAGTTTTTCAGGATTCATAATAGGCAATATAATAACTGCAGAACGTTTTATACCGGCTAGGTCAGATGGTGAACGTGCATTTAGATTCATGGCTTCGCCTGTTGGAAATGTAAATATTGCAGATGCATGGCAACAACAAATTCATATTACCGGTTCTCAAGCAGGTAATAATGGTTTTGATGCTTCAACTACAGGAGCGCCTTCTATGTTCACTTATGACCATAGCGTTGAGACTCAAAATCAACCATGGGTTGCTGTTTCTACAACGCAACAAGATATTGTAGCTGGTAAACCATATCGCATATTCGTTAGAGGTGATAGATCAACTATTAATTTATCAAATACGAGTACAGATGATGCTGACGATGTGACCTTATCGGCTACTGGAGAACTTCATGTTGGTGATTATAATGTAACTACTTCAAATTTTGTTGAAAATTACACCTTCGTTGGTAACCCCTATCAAGCAATTGTAGACCTTAACAACCTAACTTATGGAGCAAATGTAAATAGTAATTACGCCTATTATTGGGATCCAAAATTAGACAATGCAGGTGGTTTTGTTGCAATTGCTCTTCCTGGTGGTACACCAGATCCTGGGAGTTCTAATGCAAATAATTTTTTACGTCCTGGACAGGCAGTTTTTATTAGAAATGAAGCATCTGGCTCAGATTTTAGCATTACAATTACTGAAAATGATAAAGCTACAAGTGGAACTCAGACACAAGTATTTTCTAACAATACAACAGCTTTCTTAAATATGAGATTGTATACTACTGAAAAATATAATAATGCTGAAACAGAAGAAGATGCTACAGGCTTACGCTTTTTGATGGACGGCAATAACGAAGTAGATCAAATGGATGCAGTAAAAATGGGTAATCCAGGCGTTAATTTAGCTGTTGTAAATGGAAACACTCCATTAGCTATTGAAACCAGAGCATTACCTGAAAATGAAGAAAATATTCAATTCTTTATAAGTAATCTAACTACTGAAAGTTACACATTCCGTTTTCATATGGAATATATGCCTGAAAACATGAAAGCATTATTACAGGATGCATATACCGATGAACAATTTGAAATAGAACCAGGAATTAATACTCTTGATTTTAGTTCAGATGAAAATATTCCAAATTCTATTTCACCACTTCGTTTTAGTATCGTTTTTGAAGAATCAACTCTAGATGTTAATGATCTTGAAACTTTTACTTCTGTTGAAATATATCCAAACCCTACCACAAGCATTTTAAATCTTCAAGGTAAAGAATTAGCAAATCAACAAGTACATATTAATATAGTTGACGTTGTTGGAAGAAGCGTACAGCAACTCAATCAGTTTACTGGTGATAACACAATTATAGAATTAGATACAAGCAAATTAAATCAGGGTATTTACTTTTTAAAAATTAATACTTCTAATGGCTTAAAGTTTACAGAACGATTTATTAAAAAATAAGGGACATGAAAAAATTGATAATAACTTCGATTATAATTTTAGGATTAATAACAAGTCCACAAATAGTTAATGCACAAACTGGTTTAAGCGATTTAGAAGATGCTCTTGGCTTTGATGAAACGGTAAATGATGTTCCAGAAGCTCCAATCCATATATTCGTAGGGTTTGGTTTACTTGTCGGGTCTTTCTTTGGTATTAGAAAAATAAAAAATTTAGTTTAATAAACTTATATATAAAATTTAAATAATCAAAAATGAAAATCATGAAAACAAATTACTTAAGTATTGTATTATTATTTTTTAGTGCAATAGTCTTTGCACAAAACAACGATTTTAATAATAATGGAGGAGATTTTCTTTGGTCCAATTCTGCAAATTGGAGTCAAGGAACGGTGCCAATACCTGCTAATACGGTGAGACTTCCTTTACTCGACGAATCTCAAGTTGACTCTGATTATACTATAACTAAAATACAAACTATCTTTCCTACTGCAAACGCCAACCCAGGAAGTGTAGTTTCAGTTGCGGGTACAAGCATATTAACTTTGAACCCTAATTCTGCAAATTTTGCAGCTATTGATAATGTTTCTAATCACGATGCAATCTTATCCTTTAAGGGAAATGTTGAAATTAATAATCCAGCAGGCTTTACACTTATGAAAAATGCAAATGGTACATCAAATAGTATTGAGTTTGCAGAAGGTTCTACTTTAACACTAACAACTAATTTGAGTACAGCTATAGGTTCTAACAATAGTGGATTTTTATTTAATGGAAGTTTAGCTGGAGATGGAAATTTGCGTTTCGGCGGAAATACAACTGCCACTTTTGGTAGTACATCTTCTAATGATGGTTATTTAGGTGAATTACCTTTTTTACCAAACTCAAGCGTTATTGTTAATACAGCAGATAATAATATTTTTTATAATGGTCCTAAATTACAGATAAACGGTAATAATGCGTCAATTGAGTTTAATGGAGAGAATGTTTTTGCATCAACAATTAATGTAGGAGGTTCTAACAGTTTTACAGCTACATTTAATGCTAACCAAAATAATATGAATTTCATCTCATTTTCAGTTGATGGCACCATTAACATGGTTGTTAATCCTAATGTTACAAATTTATCATTCGCAAGCAATTCAGATCCTGAAGTTTCAAATTGGAACGAAGGAACATTAAACATTACAGGTTATCAAGAAGGTGTTATTCGTTTTGGAACAGATAATACAGGTCTAACATCAGATCAATTATCTCAAATTGTAGTGGATAATAATGGTGAAGCTGTAGCCTTAGATGAAAATGGTTTTTTAGTAAATGAAAGTAGTTTATCTAATTTTGATTTTGAAACTAGCGAAAGAAAAAGATTGCTGAACTCTACTTTAGTGACCAATAAACTGTTCTTTACAAACCCCCAAAATACAGTTAAAATTATCGATTTAAATGGGAGAGTTTTAGTTGATAATACTAGCTCAAACCAAACAGAATTAGAGATAGATTTCTTAATGCCAGGACACTATTTTGCTGTATTTGAAAACAAACATGTTGAAAAATTTATCAAAAAATAAAAACCCTAAAAATATACCTAAGCTTCATATTTAAAAATTGTGATGTTTAGGTATATCTCTATTCATAAAAAAAATGAAGCAACTAATCTTTTTTCTAAGTTTTTTTTCTTTCATGAATGGTTTCAGTCAAATAGGACCAGTACCTGATTTCTTTGACCTTCAAAGAGAATTACCTTTACTTGACTTAGAAACCACTACTACGATTTCAGTTGCAGATTTTGGCGCGGTTATTAACGACGGTAATGATGACTCTTCTGCTATTGCGAGTGCAATAAATGCTGCTGTGAATCAAGCATCAGAGCAAAATCCTGTAAAATTAGAATTTGAAAATGGTACTTATGATTTGATGCCTGATGGAAGTAGCTCACATTCCTTACAAATAAATAATGCCAACAATATTTTATGGGATGGTCAAAATGCTGAATTCTTAGTTCACAATCCAGCAGTAGGATTTTTAAATCTATTTAGATGTACAAATGTTATCATCAAAGATATAAGTGTAGATTATGTAACTCTACCTTTTTCTCAGGGAGTGGTAATTAATGTTGATGAAGCTAATGGTTCTTTCGATTTTGTTGTTGACGATGGCTTTCCGCTACCAACAACATCACAATTTATGGATGCACCCCAGCGATGGGGAATGATTAAAAAAATAAATGGAGCTTTAAAAAATGGGACTAGAAATTTAATACCACACAATTCATTTTTCCAACAAATAGCACCGAGAACATACAGGTATTTACAAAATCAAGATATTTTAAGCACTATTGATGTAGGTGATTATTTTGTTCATATTGCTAGGTATAACGGCAGAACAATTATAGGTAATAATGGAGGGAAAAACTTAACTTATCTAAATGTAATTGGCTACGCTAGTCCAGCAGGCGGTTTCAATGCTAGAAATAGTGAAGAATGGAATGTGATTAACTGTCAAATTAAATTAAAAACAGGACGAGTTCAAACAACAAATGCCGATGTTATGCATGTTAATGGTGGTAAAATTGGTCCTTGGGTGGAAAACTGTTTTTTTGAGGGATTTTCTGATGATTGTATGAATTTAAAATATGCAAAAAGAAGAATTACCAATATCACTAGTCCAACTCAACTAACTGTACAAAATGAAGTACTCACTGGTGAAAATATGGAGTTTTATGATCCGATTGCTGGTGTTAATTTGGGAGAAGCAACTGTAATTAGTGCTCAAAATATTGGTAATAATTTATATGAAATCACACTTTCCAATCCAATAAACATAACTAATATAACAACTCCTGACCATCAATTAGCAGATAAAGCATACATCGAAAGTCAATCTAATCAATCTTTTATATTTAGAAATAATATAGTACAGAACTCTAGGAGATATGGCTTACTAATTCAGAGTAAATATGCTTTAATTGAAAACAATATTTTTAGAAATACGAGTGGTTCTGCAATAAGAATCGAAAACGGTGTAGATTGGGGAGAAGGCTTTAGAGCAACCGATATCCTAATTAATAACAATATTTTTGAAAACTGTGGTTACGATAAAACCTTTATCGATGAAATAAACTCTGCAACCATTACAGTAGACTTTCATAAGTTAAGTCAGCCATGCACTATTCTAGATGATTTCTGTGGAACCGAAACTACAGATATACAGGCACATGAGAATATCCAAATCACCAATAATAGAATAATTTATAATAAAAAAGGTGTTTTTCTTAAAAACATAGATGGTTTGGTATTAGATAATAATTTTATTTGTCATAATGGTAAAGATATTACTCTTGTTGAAGGTGAAAACCCAATCGATCAAACCATTCTAAATGCAAGTAATACAACAGTTATAGATTATAATTACCAGCTACCCAACCCTGTATTACATTATGTCCTTAATGAAACTTCACCAAATCAAATACCTGTTAATTTAGGTAGTAACACTGAAGTTAATTTAGAAATAATTACTCAAAGTGGAACGATTACTCAAGGTTATTACGATGATGAAATAGGTTATTGTGTAAATATAAATACAGATAATAATGGTAATTTAAGTTTAATTGAGAGTTCGTCGGGAAATTCATTTTCGGGACCTACTGGAGATGCTGCTAGGACTTTCGCTTTTTGGATAAAACCAGAAGAAAATATATTTCAAAATTTGCTTTTTAGTGGCGGTCCAATC
>CBFIGU010000089.1:0-9461 GCA_965662165.1 Psychroflexus sp. | reverse complement strand
TATATTATGAAAAAGCCTGAGTTTAACAACTCAGGCTTTTTTTATGACTTTTATAACTTATAATTTTAGTCTTCTTGCATGCTATGATATACATTTTGCACATCATCATCTTCTTCAATTTTCTCTAACAGCTTATCTACATCTTCTTTTTCTTCATCAGATAAACTTTTGGTAGTTTGTGGTATGCGTTCAAAACCAGAAGATATAATTTCAAAATTTCTATTTTCTAATTCTTTTTGCAAGTTTCCATAAGATTCAAATGGCGCATACATTACAATAGCATCTTCTTCAGTTTCAGCAAAAATTTCTTCTACACCAAAATCAATGAGTTCTAACTCAAGTTCTTCTACATCAATACTGTCGTTTGCTTTTATTTTAAAATTACATACATGATCAAACATAAATTCAACAGACCCAGAAGTTCCTAAATTTCCATTACACTTATTAAAGTAGGAGCGAATATTAGCAACCGTACGATTGTTATTATCGGTAGCTGTTTCCACTAAAATAGCAATTCCGTGTGGTGCATAACCTTCAAAAAGAACTTCTTTAAAATCGCCTAAACTTTTATCTGAAGCTCTTTTAATAGCGCGCTCAATATTATCTTTGGGCATGTTAGCCGCTTTCGCATTCTGAATTACAGCTCTTAATTTCGAATTGGTGTCGGGGTCAGGACCGGCTTCTTTTACAGCCATTACAATATCTTTCCCTAAACGGGTAAACGTTTTGGCCATTGCAGACCAGCGCTTCATTTTGCGGGCTTTCCTAAACTCAAATGCTCTTCCCATGGTATATTAAATTGAAAAATCTTCTAAATAACTGTTGTATTCTCTAATTTCAGAAAGATTGAGTTTGTTTTCGCATTGCTTAATCAAATTCATTAAATAGACTAAACTATCCGATCCCGTAACTTTTTCTTGTTCAATTAACTCTCCATCTTCATCAAAAACTTCTTCTTGTGGGATAGGAGCAACAAAAGTTTCAAATTCTTCAAGATGTTCATAAACTAAACGAAGTGATTTTGCTACTACAGGTTGTTCTTCTTCAACTGCTAAAGCACGAAGTTTTTTAATGTTTTCTACTTGCTTTTCTACCTGTATACCGCTCGTATTTAAATCTTCTATTATAGCTTTAATTAATTTAAGTGCTTTTTTACTTTCCAAAGTTATCAGTTTATAATTTCAATTAACAAAAATAATTTTTTAGAAGTGGTTTTTGTGTAAACTAAGCAGTTTTTTTAAAAACTTTACTTTATAATTTATCTTTAAAGGTTTCAGAATAGCTTTTAAAGTACGTATTTTTGCAAAACTTAAAATTGAACAAGCAAGTTACTTTATGTCTAAAGAAATTGAAGAGAAAGAATTATACGACTATCAGGAACGTGATTTACAGAAGATTTTTGATCACATAGATAATTACCCAGACAACTACAACCTGCTTTATCAATTGCCTACCGGTGGTGGAAAAACCGTGGTATTCTCCGAAATTGTTAGACGTTACATAGAAAAGAAGGGGAAGAAAGTACTCGTTTTAACACACCGTATTGAGCTTTGTAAGCAAACATCTAAAATGTTGAAAGGTTTTGGTGTGCGAAACAAAATTATAAACAGTAAAGTAAAAGAACTGTCTGACGAAAATGATTATATGTGTTTTGTAGCCATGGTCGAAACCTTAAATAATCGTTTAAATGAAGAAAAGCTCCACGTAGATAATATTGGCTTAACCATTATAGATGAAGCACATTACAACTCGTTTACTAAACTTTTTAAATACGTTGAAGATTCTTTTGTATTGGGAGTTACAGCAACACCGCTAAGCTCTAATATTAAATTACCCATGAATAGAAACTACGACAAATTAATTGTTGGAGACTCTATTTCTTCTTTAATTGAAAAAGGCTTTTTAGCAAAAGCCAATATGTACACATACGATGTGGGTTTAAGTCAGTTGCAAGTTGGTATTAATGGTGATTATACCGTAAAATCTTCTGAAGATTTGTATACCAATATGAACATGCAAACCAAGCTAATGCAAGCTTACGAAGAGCGTTGCAAAGGGGAGAAGACCTTAATTTTCAATAATGGTATAAATACTTCCTGGTATGTTTACCAAACCTTTAAAGAAGCGGGATACGAAGTAAAACACCTAGATAATACACATTCTAAAAAAGAACGTAGTGAAATCTTAAAGTGGTTTCACGAAAAACCAGATGCCATTTTAACTTCGGTAAGTATTTTAACCACTGGTTTTGATGAACCTACCGTAAAAAATATAATCTTAAATCGAGCTACTAAATCACTTACATTGTATTTTCAAATGATTGGTAGGGGTTCTCGAAAACTTGAAAATAAAGATTATTTTAATGTAATTGATTTAGGAAACAACTTGGCTAGATTTGGACCTTGGGATGCCAATGTAGATTGGCAGCTTATCTTTAAAAATCCAGATTATTTCTTAGATAATATGGTCTCTGACGAAGAAATAGAAAGTCAGTTTAGATACAAAATGCCCGAAGAAGTTCGAGAATTATTTAAAAATACCGAAAACATTGGTTTCGATATTAAAAAGCGATATGATGAAACGGTAAACAATGGTGAGAAATCTAAACTCGTTTTAGAAGAGTCGATTGACCAGCATGCTAAAATGTGCGTAGAAAATTCTGAAGATGTTTTTGATGCCAGAATTCTTTCTAGAGAATTAAAAGACGACATACAAGATCGAATTGCTCAATATTCTAGATGTATTATTAATAATACCAAAAATTACAGAGATTGGTTATTTGAAGATTATAATAGAAAATTACGTTCTAAGATTAATGAATTGATGCGGTAGTTCGTTCAATATAATTAGAGTCAAAATTATATTCATTTTAAAAATCTCAATATTTAGGGTATTGAGATTTTTTATTTTAATAGATTTCACTAAGGAGTAGATAAGTTAATAGACACTTAAAACATTAACTTTTTCTATTTAACATAATATAAATTATAGTAATTAAATGTAGTTTCATTATATGGATTGATAATAATCATTATGGCTTTTGAAAACTGATTCCTTAAGCTGATTATTATTCTAATACTTTACATCGTACTTGCATATCAAAATTGCTTATTTGATATTATGTGCGTAAAAAATATTTTTACACGATTCTCAGCAGCTAAAAATATTGATGAAATTTTCTGCTTCTATATTGTAAAATTCCAAATTGAAATATGCTAGAACTTTCTTGTAAACTCAATTAGTCTTCAAAATCCCTAAAGAATGAATTAAATAAATTAATTTTGAATAAAATTCCAAAATGAAAAACTTTTACCTTTTACTCCTTTTCTTTTTTCAATTTGTAGTTAGCGGTCAGACTTGGATTGAAACGCAAAAATTAGTTGCTGATGATCGTGAAGAAGATGATTTTTTTGGCCATTCTGGTCAATTTGTAGAAAATGAACTCCTTATCGGTGCTTTTGGTAATGAAGGCGGTGCGGTTTATGTTTTTACTGAAAACGATGAAAATTGGTTACAATCACAAAAAATTATACCTATTGATATAGAGAACGCTGCAGTGTTTGGAAGAATGCTAGATTACAATAATGATGTTTTAGTGATTGCTGATCCTTCTAAAAAAATTGGTAATACATTTCTAGCTGGAGCAGTTCATATTTTTAAAAAAAATCAAGATAATCTTTGGGAAGAGCAACAAACATTAACAGCAAATACCATTTTTAGTGTTGGTAAATTTGGTCAAGAAATAGCAATCTTTGGAAATACCTTAGTAGTCGGATGTGATTTCGGAAATGCCAACTTATTTAATTACAATGCAAACACAGATTCTTGGGTATTTATAAAAGAGTTATCTACAAGTGATGGTAGCACTTACGATATTTCGGTCGACATCAATGAAAACCACATGGCATTAGGCAGGTATGATTCCTTTCAAAATGGGCTTCAAAGAGCTGGAGCAGTTTATGTTTATGAATATGATGCTGAATCAGAAAGTTGGGTGGAAATTCAAAAAATACTCTCTGAAGATTTAAGCGCAGAACAACGATTTGGTAAAAAAGTAGTTTTTCATAACCAATTTTTGTTTGTAGCTGCAGTTGAAACTGAAGATGTTTATGTTTATACCTTTAATGAAACAACTAATCAATTTGATTATTTACAAACTTTAGGTGGTCCGTCTGGCTTTGGTAATGGTATATCTGCAGAAGACAATCGCTTAGTTATTGGTGCAAATAGACATAGCATTAATAATGGAAGTCAAAATATAACTCAAGTGGGTTCAGTGACTACTTATTTATGGAGTGAAAGCACACAAGAATGGGAATTTGAGCAGTTTATACTTCATAATAATCCAAATAATAATGATTGGTTTGGGAATTCAACAAGTATCCATAATGAAGTGATTTATGCAGGCTCACCTTATAATGATACAGATGCTGATTATCTTAATGATGAAAATTTTGCTGGGGCGGCAATCCTACTTGAGTTAGATACTAATTTGTCTTCTGTAATGCCAGAAAAAAATGAAGCTATATTCTTTTATCCAAATCCTGCTGGCAATTACGTAAATATAACTTCTAGCCTACTTTTAAATCGTGTTCAAATATTTAATACTTCTGGAAATTTAGTATTTCAAAAAGAATCAGATCAGCTTAAAAAGTTACTAATTTCACATCTTTCTCAGGGACTTTATTTTATAAGGGTTTATACCGATTCTGGTTATGTATTTACTTCAAAATTTATTAAAAATTAAATCACATTAAAACGTATATATATTTTAACTTCAGTTGAAAACTAATTCCAAACTATGGAAAAACCAAAATTAGTTCATCTCAAAAAAGAACTCGCTACTTGTTCTAAGGATCAGCTTCAGGAAATTTGCCTTCGTTTAGCAAAACACAAAGTTGAAAATAAAGAATTACTTCACTATTTACTATTTGATGCTGTTAATGAAACTAAGTTTGTAGCTGAAGTTCAATTGCATATTACAGCACAATTCTCAGCAATTAACAATACAAACTATTATTGGATGCGTAAATCCATTCGGAAGATTTTGAAAGAAACCAAAAAATACATTCGTTTTTCTAAGCGTAAATCTACTGAAATTGAGCTTTTGCTGCATTTTTTAGCCGAAATGCTTAAGTTAAAGCCTAACGTATTAAAAGACAAGAGACTGTGTAATTTATATGAACGAAATTTATTAATGTTAGATAAAAAAATAAATTCGGTTCATGAAGATTTGCAGTACGATTATAAAATACAAAGAGAAGCCTTATAAGTTGATTTACAACAAATAAGGCTTCTCTTTAGTTTAGAAGACTTGCTAAAAATTAGCCAGCAAAATCTTCAACAGTTTTTTGTAATAAACTCATATCTATTTGATCACCAAGCTTAAAAACTTCGTATAAATTATTAGGACTTAAATTTTTACCCAATACTCTTGCTACAATAAATCCCATTTTATCATCGTGTCCAAAGAAAATAAGCTCTTTAATTTCATCTTCTTCACCAACGTAAAGCATTTCCATACCTTTATTGGGTTCTCCAGCATTCATTAAAGATTTATACTGTTTTTGATCTAAAATACGATTAAGTTTTTCTAGTTCAACTTGATAAATTTCGCTCTCTGCATTATCTTTTAACATTAACACATTTAATTTCTCAATGTTTTCTAGTTTAGCTTTTTCTTCTGGGCTTAAACTTTCTGCATTTTTAATAAAAGTTTGTGGCGTCAAACTAACATTTTCGAATGCTGGATTATTACTACTATCTACAAAGTAACGCTGTAAGCTTGGTTCTGAGCTACAAGAAAACAACATGGCTATAAGCAGTAAGAATCCAGATTTTGTAAGTATTGATGTCATTTTAATTGCTTTTTTCTAGTTTATCAAATTCTGTAGATCCTGGTAAATTAAACTCTTTTGCTAATTTTCCAACTTGAGCTAAATTTACATTACCTTCAATCATAATAACAACGGTTTCATCTTCTTCAACAATGTGCATAAAAAGTTGCTTTACAAATTCGTCGCTTTTTCCTGGTTTAAAGTAAAAACGAACTTTTTTACCGCTTTCATCATTAATGTTCATCAATTCTTCTAGATTGTTCCCTTTCATATACTTTTCTGCATCTCGGTTTAAAGATGCTATCGCATTGCTATTCGATGTTGTATAGATTTGGATATGTTCTAGTTGATTAATCATATTAATCATTTCTTGCGCTTCTTTATCTTCAGTTTCTAAATCCATCTGGCTCATTAGCTTGAATAGATTTTTATTAATATTTACTGAAGTTACGCCTTCCATTTCTTTGTACTTTTGGAAATCTTGAGCATGTAGACCTGCGCTACATAGCAGTAAAGCTAGGCCAAATAATTGAATTACTTTTTTCATTTTTTTCGTTTTTTTAAAATTAAGGGTTAATAAATTTTTGGGTTTTTTGGGTAAAATCTTCAATTTTTGAAAGATTTTGGGTTGCACTATTCATTTCTGCAGAAATGGTGAGTAAGGCCTTTTTGGTTTGTAAATATGCGGTTCTGGCTTCTTCTTTTTTAGCTAAATCGTTCTGATATTGAGCTACAAAGAACAATGCACTTAACGCAATAATTAAAATAGAAGCATATTTATAAAAGCTTATAAACCGTGAAGAAAATGGCGTTTTTTTAGACTCTTCTTCTGTAATTTGATTTATAAAATCTGCTATTTTAGGTTGATGTTCAACTTCTTTTTTTAAATGTTTTTGATAAGAAAACAGCGCTGCAATTTCTGGATATTGCTTTTTATTTTCATCAAGCTGCATTAAATCTTTAAGTTGCTCCTCTTCTACTCTTGTCGCTTCAGCATTTTGATAACGTTCAATCAAACTAGCAATCTTATGTTCTTTATTTGTTTTCATGATAGTTTATTTTTTAATTGCTTTACAATTGTTTTTCGGGCTCTCGATAAATTTACTCTTGCTGCACCTTCGGTAATATCTAAGATTTCTGCAATTTCTTGAAAAGTGTAATTTTCCAGATCTCTTAATTGCATAACCAGTTGTTGCAGTTTTGGCAAATCTTTCATTGCTTGTTTAACCAATTGTACTTTATGTATATCTTCGTCTTCACTTTCTACTTTTTCTTCAGTCTTTTGTGATTCTACTTCAAATTCTTCAGTTACTAATCTCAAGTTTTGGTTGGCTTTTAGTTTAAGTTGGTCAAAACAATAATTTTTAGTAATCCTAATTACGTAGGCTTCAATATATTTTACACTACTCAATTTGTCTTTTTGTTGCCAAAGCTTCATAAATACTTCTTGTAAAGCATCTTTTGCTGCATCTTCTGAAACTAAAATGTATTTTGAAACGCGATACATTTTATCTTCAAAATCTTGTATGGTATTTACAAATTGTGTTTGATTCATTTTATGCCTGCTTACTAATTGAACGAGTAAGGTTAAATATTGTTACATATTTTTTTCTAATTTATTTTAGAAGTGTATTTTTAAATAAAAATTGAGAATGAAAAGCTTAAAGATAATCGCTTTTGCCCTTTTAATATTTATTACAGCTGCTGCGTGCCAAGATGATTTAGATGATAATATTAGACCAGCAAATGAACTTGATTTAAATGACTTTATATGGAAAGCTATGAATGCGTTTTACTTGAATAAAAGTGAAATTACCGATTTAGCGAACGACCGTTTTACCAATAACGAAGATTATTCAACTTACTTAAAAGGTTTTTCTACTCCAGAACAATTATTTGATAGCTTAACTACCCCTACTGATCGATTTAGCATCATCGTTTCAGATTTTAGAACACTCGAAAATACGCTTAATGGTGTGAGAATTGAAAATGGAATGCGTTTTGCACTTGTTGAGATAGAAAATACACAAGATGTATTTGGATATGTTCGCTATGTTTTGCCAAACTCGCCTGCTGAAAACTTGGGTGTTACCAGAGGAATGCTATTTAATAAAGTAAATGGAATTCGTTTAAATGTAAACACTAATTTTAGTGAGTTGTTTTCAGGAAATAATTATACCATAAGTTTAGCTGAATTAGAAAATAACTCGCTAACTGATACTAATATTGAGTATGAATTGAATAAAGTTCAACTAACCGAACAAGTTATTCATAAAACTGAAGTATTTGAAAGTAATGAAATTAAGGTAGCTTACCTTATGTATAATGGCTTTAGAAGCACTCAAGAAGCTGAACTTAATGCTGTTTTTGGCGAATTTGCTTCTCAAGGCGTTAATGAACTTGTGCTTGATTTACGATACAATAGCGGTGGCGATTTACGAACCAGTGTAGATTTATCTTCTATGATTACAGGGCAATTTGCTGGTCAGCTATTTGCTACACAACAATTTAATGAAAATTTTGAAGACGAACTTATTAATTTCACAACCCAGAATAGAAATGGTAGCAGCCTAAACTCATTAAACTTATCCCGTGTGTTTATATTAACTTCACCATCTACCGCTTCTGCTAGCGAAATGGTTATATCTGGTCTTACACCATACATCAATGTAATTCAAATTGGCACATCTACAGTAGGAAAATATCAAGCTTCTACTACGCTTTATGATTCTGACAATTTTAGAAGACAAAATGCATCTGTAACCCATAGATATGCATTGCAACCCATTATATCAAAACTTCAAAACGCAAATGGTTTTACAGATTTTGATGAAGGATTAATACCAGATATCGAATTAAAAGAAGATTTTAATAATTTGGGAGAATTAGGAAGCGAAAATGAACCCTTACTGAGAAAAGCTCTCATTGAAATTGGCATTATTTCTGAAAGACCCGTAAATCAAAATACTACGAATACAAAACAAATTTTTGAAGATAATAGCTTACATTTAGATTATCAAAAAATGTACACGAGTCAGTAATTATTTAAAGAACCCAACCTAAGCCTTAACATGTCTCGACACCTTTACATAATTGTATTTCTGCTTTTTATATTTACTAGTTTACAAGCTCAAAACTATGTAGACTCTTGGTATGATGATGAATCGGGTTTACCTCAAAACTCAATAAAAGACATTGTAAAAGATAAAGATGGATTTATATGGTTTGCAACTGAGTCTGGTTTAGTGAGGTATAATGGTCAAAAATTCAAAGCGTTTTCAGATATAAAGGGATTAGAGACCCAACGCATGGATTATTTCTATAGAAAAAATGATTCTTTATTTGCAAGTACTTCTTACAATGAGATTGTTTTAATAGATAATTTGAATCCGCAATTTTATAGTTCCTTTGAAGATAATGTTACCACAACTTTCCCAAACATTCATGATGATGCTTTTTTATTAAAAGAATATTTTAGAGGAAATGACATTAACCATCTTTATCATGAACTTCCTGAGTTAGGTTTTTTTGTGGCCTCTACTATTGATAGTCTTTTTGTGCTAAATGAAGAAAAAAGAATATTAAAAAAAATCTCAAAAGCTGATTTAACTGGCCTTGTGGCTT
>CBFIGU010000088.1:0-9966 GCA_965662165.1 Psychroflexus sp. | reverse complement strand
CATTCAATCGTATCGGTTTAGAGGTTTCGAAGTTCCACAAATTTCAGATTATTTAGAAAGTAGAAAAGCGGTTTTAACCAACAGCGATTGTTGTATTATTTTAGCTGCACCTAAAAATTCTACCGACTTGTATTTTTATAAAAATACAGATGCAGACGAAATGATTTTTGTACATCGAGGAACAGGTAAATTAAGAACTCAGTTCGGAAATCTTAACTTTAAATATGGCGACTACTTAATTATTCCAAGAGGAACAATTTATAAATTAGATTTCGACCAAGAAGATAATCGTTTTTTTATTGTAGAATCTAGACGCCCTATTTACACCCCAAAACGATACCGAAATTATTTTGGCCAGTTATTAGAACATTCTCCTTTTTGTGAGCGTGATTTAAGAAGACCAGAAGAGTTAGAAACGCATAATGAAAAAGGAGATTTTTTAATGAAAGTGAAGAAGCAAGATGAGTTAATTGACCTAGTTTACGCAACACATCCTTTTGATGTTGTGGGTTACGATGGTTATAATTACCCTTACGCATTTTCTATTCACGATTTTGAACCCATAACAGGTAGAATTCATCAACCACCGCCAGTGCATCAAACTTTTGAAACCGATGCATTTGTAGTGTGTTCATTCTGTCCAAGATTATATGATTATCATCCAGAGAGTATTCCTGCTCCTTACAATCACAGTAATATTGATAGCGATGAAGTTTTGTACTATGTAGATGGAGACTTTATGAGTAGAAACGATATTGAAGCTGGTCACATTTCATTACATCCAGCAGGAATTCCACACGGACCGCACCCGGGAGCTGCAGAGCGAAGTATTGGTAAGACCAAAACAGAAGAACTCGCCGTTATGGTAGATACTTTTAAGCCTTTGCAAGTAACAGAAGAAGCTATGAAAATTGCAGATGGCGATTACTTTAAATCGTGGTTATAGATAATTTGTTAATGGGATAATGTGGAAATGAGTAAATACTTTATTAATAGAATGAATTATATTTCTATTGGTGAAAATGTTTATAGTTGTAATTGAATCGAAACAGCATAATTAAAAAATCAAAGAATGAGTGTTATTACTTTTGAAGAAAAATACAAGGATAATCACTTGCTTTTGAAAACTTTTAAATTTGCGATAGATATTCTAAATTATTGTGTAGAACTAGATAAAATAAAAGCCTATATAATATCAAATCAACTTGCAAGATGCGGTACTTCTGTTGGTGCAAATTCAAAAGAGTCACAAAATTGCGAAAGTAGAGCAGATTTTATACACAAATTAAAAATTGCAATGAAGGAAGGAGACGAAAGTGAATATTGGCTTTACATATGTAAAGCAAAAAAGAACTATCCATCTTGCGATCATTTAATCACAGATTTAGAAGAAATAATGAAACTACTGGGTAAAATAATTTCAACTACCAGAAAAAATATGGCATGACTAAAATATTTGCAAATTAGCTTATTTGCATATTTACACATTAAATTTTAAACAAATGAAAAATATAAAATCAGTTAACTACGGACTTGAAAAAATATTTGAAGGAGCTCAAGACTTCTTGCCACTTCTCGGAACCGACTATGTAGAATTATACGTGGGCAATGCTAAACAAGCTGCACATTTTTACAAATCTGCTTTTGGCTTTCAATCGCATGCTTATAAAGGTTTAGAAACTGGAAGTAAAGACAGTGTTTCTTATGTTTTAAAACAAGATAAAATACGTTTAGTGCTTACTTCGCCACTCACATCTAAAAATCCCATTAATGAGCACATTGTAAAACATGGCGATGGTGTAAAAGTAATTGCACTATGGGTAGAAGATGCTAAATTAGCTTGGGAAGAAACTACTAAACGTGGGGCAAAATCCTATATGGAGCCAACTACTGAAGAAGATGAAAACGGAAAAGTAATTCGTTCAGGAATTTACACATACGGAGAGACCGTTCATCTTTTTGTTGAAAGGAAAGATTACAAAGGAAGCTTTTTACCTGGCTTTAGAAAATGGGAATGTGATTATAATCCCGAATCCGTAGGTTTAAAATTCATAGACCATATGGTAGGAAATGTAGGTTGGAATGAAATGAATACTTGGGTTAAATGGTACGAAGATGTGATGGGATTTGTAAACTTCCTTTCTTTTGATGATAAACAAATCCATACTGAATACTCAGCTTTAATGAGTAAAGTAATGAGTAATGGTAATGGAAGAATTAAATTCCCAATCAATGAGCCTGCAGAAGGAAAGAAAAAATCTCAAATTGAAGAATACTTAGATTTCTATGAAGGACCAGGCGTGCAACATATGGCTGTAGCTACAGATGATATTGTTAAAACAGTGTCTGATTTACGCTCCCGTGGAGTAGAATTTTTATCTACACCGCCAGAAGCTTACTATGATGCCATTCCGGGTAGATTAGAAGAATTTAGCCATGAGCTTCGTGAAGACTTAAAAACGCTTCAAAAATTAGGTATAATGGTAGATGCCGATGAAGAAGGCTATTTGTTACAAATATTCACTAAACCTGTACAAGATCGTCCAACTTTATTTTTTGAAATTATCCAACGTATGGGTGCACGTGGTTTTGGAGCCGGAAACTTTAAAGCTCTATTTGAATCGATTGAACGTGAACAAGGTTTACGCGGTACTTTATAATGGTATATAAAGAATTTAAACATAAAAAAAGGCTTCCGTAAAAAGAAGCCTTTTTTTATTCTATGGTATTGAAAATTATAGCTTTTCTACACCCATATTATAAAAAGTAAAGGCAAATATGTCTGCATATTCTTGAATAGTTTTAGAAGTAGGTTTTCCTGCACCGTGTCCAGCATCGGTTTCAATTCTAATCAAGGTAGGGTTTGTACCTGTTTGTTTGCTTTGCAACTGGGCAGCAAATTTAAAACTATGAGCAGGTACAACACGATCATCGTGATCTCCAGTTGTAATTAAAGTAGCTGGATATTCTACATCTTCATTCACATTATGCACAGGAGAATAATTCAATAAATATTCAAACATTTCTGGGCTATCTGCAGAAGTTCCATAATCGTAAGCCCATCCAGCGCCAGCAGTAAATGTGTGGTAACGTAACATATCTAACACGCCAACAGCGGGTAGTGCCACTTGAAATAATTCAGGGCGCTGTGTCATGCAAGCACCAACCAATAAACCACCATTAGAACCACCGCGAATAGCTAATTTTTCTGATGAAGTGTATTTTTTTTCAATTAAGTATTCTGCAGCAGCAATAAAATCATCAAAAACATTTTGCTTTTGCATTTTTGTTCCTGCTTTATGCCATTCTTTACCATACTCACCACCGCCACGTAAATTGGCTACTGCGTAAACTCCGCCATTTTCTAACCAAGCAACGTTAGCAGTGCTAAACGATGGTGTAAGTGAAATATTGAAACCACCGTAACCATATAGCATTGTAGGATTAGTACCGTTTAATTCAATTCCTTTTTTGTGGGTAATTATCATAGGTACTTTTGTTCCGTCTTTAGAAGTGTAAAAAACTTGGTTACTCTCGTATGCTTCAGGATTAAAATCTATATTAGGTTGAACATATAATTCAGATTCTCCAGATTCCATTTCATATTTATAAATGCTACCTGGTGTAGTGTAGTTTGTAAATGAGAAGTATAAAACTTTATCTTCTTCTCTGGCTCCAAAGCCACCAGCAGAACCAACGCCTGGTAAATCTACTTCACGTACTAAATTACCATCTCTATCAAATTGTTTTACTTGAGAAACAGCATCTACCATATAATTGGCGAAAAAGTACTTTCCTGCGGTAGATGGAGATAAAACATGTTTAGTTTCAGGAATAAAGTCTTCCCAATTATCTGGAGTTGGATTGTTGGCGTTAACATGCACTACTCTTTTATTGGGTGCATCTAAATTAGTAACTAAAAATAGTTTTTCACCTTCGTTATCTAATACATTCACATCATTATCATAGTGATCAATAACTGAAATCAACTCAGCATCATCTTTGGTAAGGTCTTTTATAAAAAGACGATTTCCAGAAGTAGATTTAGAAGCGGTAATAACTAAGTATCTGTTGTCATCGGTAACGCTGCCACCAACATATCTATGTTTTTCTTCTGGCGTGGCACCAAAAATAACTTTATCTTGATTTTGAGAAGTACCTAACTTATGGTAATATAATTTGTGTTGGTCTGTTTTTGCAGAAAGTTCGCTTCCTTCTGGTTTGTCGTAACTTGAGTAATAAAAGCCTTCGTCTTTATACCAAGAAATACCACTAAACTTTACATCTTTTATGGTGTCTCCTTTTTGCTCAAGAGATTCAACATCAATTACAATAATTTTTCTCCAATCGCTTCCGCCTTCAGAAATAGAATAAGCAGCTGTTTCTCCGTCTTTAGTGAAGCTTAAACCTGCTAAAGAAGTGGTGCCATCATCACTAAATTTATTTGGATTTAAAAACACCTTTGCATCTTCAATTGAAGCATCGTTAGGATAGCGATACAAAACCGATTGATTTTGCAGTCCATCATTTTTATAAAAATAGGTGTAGTTTCCACGTATAAATGGAGCTCCAACTTTCTCGTAATTCCAAATTTCAGTAAGACGTTTTTTTAGCTGATCTCGGTAGGGTATTTTAGCTAAGTAATCAAAGGTTACTTCGTTTTGAGCTTTTACCCAAGCTTCTGTTTCTTCACTTCGGTCATCTTCTAACCAACGATAAGGGTCTTTCACTTCACGGTCAAAATACGTATCTACAGTTTCTCCCATTCGTGTTTCGGGGTACAGCATGGTTTTGGGTTTTTCTTCTTCGGTTGTACATCCTGCTAATGTAGCAAGACCCAGACTGAAAAGTATATAATTTCTCATGGGTTATTTTTTTGATTTCAGTAAAAATAAGGAATTTGCTTTATTTAAAAACAATAGTGTCCCATTAAAATAAATAAAGGTGTTTCAATCAAAAGTATAGTAAAATTTATTTAGTTGCCCTTTAAAATTCGTCTTGCAGTAAAACATCTCAATTCATCTAAACTATAAAGTTGCTTTATAAATTTATTGGTTAGTTTTTGTTGCATGTACAAGATGTCTTGTCTCTTTTTTCTTGTAGCGTAGTGGTCTACTATTTTTTGTGGGACAAAAATGATTTAAAAAGAAAATTTCTAAGTTTAACGGCATATTTATTGATACCTAATCTATAAAAGCTGCTATGAACAATGTATTTTTCCTTTTCGCTATACTCAGTATAAATGTAATTTGGTCTCAAGAAAACACCACCGCTTTTGAAGTTCACCAAATGTTATATTATGAAAATGAAGATTGCCAAGGAAAAGACATGCATTCTCGTTATAATGTAATTTATCAAAACTATTATGATGAGACTCAATATGCATTTTACAATATGAATTCATTCAATGATGAGCTTTTTCTGCTTTACTTTATCAATCAAAATAGACTAATACATTATGAACAGTTTGTAGCTAAGCAATTTAATGGAGCATCTAGAGTAGAAGTACTTTTAAAAGATATGAAAGATATGGAAGATGTAGAAAATCTTCCGGAAAGCAAAGTGAAGTTTAAATTTCTTAAAAAGGAAAACGTAATTAAAGATAACCGAATGATTACGGCTTATCATTTTAAGGTGAAAAATTTTGAACGTGCTAAGGAAATTATTTACTATATAGATCATGCTAGCAGTGGTGTGCCTTTTAGCTTTCATGAAGGTTTTTATGAAATTATGAAGACAGAAGGTTTTCCGTTGATGGGAAATGTTGTAAAACGCGAAGAGAAAGATGCACGCGGCCAGATTTGCACCTATACTTTAAAAAGTGCGCGCAAACCCAACAAACAATTTACACTATTTTACTAGTCAATTTTGAAATGAATTGAAATTACATGCTACCTACTTCTAATTTTTTAAATACACGAAGTGCGTTACCATCTGTCATGGAAGCTACAAAAGAACAGATTTCTAATAAAATTTGATAAGTAGATTGTTCTTCTAATTGAAGCTCTTTTAGAAAACTATTAAGAACTAGCCGGTCTAAATTATTTTCTCTTCCGTTTTTGTAATTTTCGGCAGCAGTAGTAAATACATCTAATAAAGTGCTGAGTATTTTGTAGCCAGAAATCTCCTTTTCTAAAACTTCACGACTTCTATAAATTTTATCTACACTTATTTTTATAATGTCATTAATTTGTGCTTTATATTTTGAAGCATCTAACAAAGACTGATTAAATTCTCCTTTTAAAATAGCTTCTTCGTTAGCTAAAAATAATTCCACAACTTCGTCTATTAAAGAACCAATAGCTAACGAACGCAAATAGTTCATGCGGTCTTTGGTATGTTTTAATTGACTATATTTTTCTGTATTTATACGAGTAGAAATAATTTTTGAAAGGAATTCTAAAGCTTTATCTTCTTCAATCAAACCTAAGTTAATCCCATCTTCAAAATCGATTACGGTGTAGCAAATATCATCTGCTGCTTCTACCAAAAAAGCAAGTGGATGTCTGGCATAACGTTGCTTTTCGTTTTGGTTTGAAGTTTCAATCAGGCCTAATTCGGTTGCCACTTCATTAAAAAAACCAGCTTGTTGCTGAAAATAGCCAAATTTTTTATCAGCTATTTTTTGAGTAGGTTTGTGGGGTAAACTGGCCTTTGGGTATTTGGTAAAAGCACCTAAAGTAGCATACGAAATGCGTAAGCCGCCAGCTATCCCATCTTTATCTTGCGTTAATAATTTAAAACCATTTGCGTTACCTTCAAAATCAATTAGGTCCTGCCATTCGGTATTAGATAGCTCATCTTTAAATCGTTTTCCTTTACCAGATTTAAAAAACTCTCCAATGGCTTTTTCGCCGGAGTGTCCAAAAGGCGGATTTCCAATATCGTGAGCTAAAGCTGCTGCAGCCACAATAGCTCCAAAATCGTGGTAATGGTATTTATGTGTGGCAGCTAATTGTGGGTGTTTTAATAATAATTGCTTGCCCACTTTTCTGCCTAAAGAACGCGCTACCACAGACACTTCTAAGGAGTGTGTGAGTCGAGTATGGACAAAATCGGTTTTGGAAAGTGGGATAACTTGTGTTTTGTCTTGTAAGCTTCTAAATGCAGAAGAAAATATAATTCGGTCGTAATCTACTTCAAAACCCAATCGAGTTTCGTCTTGTTCTTTACGAAGGCGTTTGTGTTTATCACCATGTTTTTTGAGTGAAAGAAGTTGTTCCCACTGCATCATATCTCAATAATTTAGAGTTCAAAAGTAGGGAAAAATGTACTAGTTTGCTAATGTGCCAATATGCTAATATGCCAATATGTTAATGTGGAAATGTTCTAATATGGAAATGAGATAATGTATCAATTAGCTAATGTGAAAATGTATTAATATGGAAATATGTTAATTTGAAAATGTAGCAATTTATTAATTTGATGATTTGATGATTTGGAAATTTGCCAATGTGAAAATGTGGAAATGTGGAAATGTAATAATTTGTAAATGTAGCAATTTGATAATTTGAAAATGAGGTCAGTTGAAATGTCTTAATTTGAAAACAATGTTGTGCCAATATCTTCATTTAAAAATAGCCCTGATTGTAATGAAAAGCGCGTAAAGTAATAAGCTTTGCTAAATACAAACGGGAAAGCGACTAACAGAAGCTCTTGCCGTGCTGTAAATTTAGTTAGCTTAATACTGCGTACTTGTAATGAAAAGCAGGTTCTTGGCTCTAAAAAATACCGGGAAAAGCACAAACAAAACCTAAAATGCTTTAAGTGCGTCATACTACTTTTTTTATCTCTACTTAAAAGCTTACTTTTGTGCACTTTTTGAATTGAAAATTAATACATGGACCCATTTTTTATCAAAGCTATACAGCTTTTACTCAGTTTATCTTTATTAATTGTTTTGCATGAGCTTGGGCATTTTATCCCAGCTAAATTATTTAAAACACGCGTTGAAAAATTTTACTTGTTTTTTGATGTTAAATTTTCTTTGTTTAAAAAGAAGATTGGTGATACGGTATACGGAATTGGTTGGTTGCCACTTGGCGGTTATGTAAAAATAGCTGGCATGATTGATGAAAGTATGGACAAGGAGCAAATGGCTAAACCACCGCAACCTTGGGAATTTAGAAGTAAACCAGCTTGGCAGCGACTCATTATTATGTTAGGTGGTGTAACGGTAAACATTGTGCTTGGCTTTTTAATTTATATGATGGTATTGTTTGTTTGGGGGCAAAATTATGTAGCCAAAGAGAGTTTGTCTCAAGGTTTTACGGTTTCGCCTATTATGCAAGAATTGGGCTTTAAAAATGGAGACCAAATTATAAGTGTAAACAACAAAGAGTTTGAAAATCCTATTGATATTAATAGGCATTTGTTATTAAGAGATATAAAAACGATTTCTGTAATGCGAAGTGGTGGTTTAGTAACCATAGATGTTCCTGAAGATATAGGAATGCAGCTTTTTAAATCGGGTGAAATTGAAACGTCTTTTTTTCCGATTATTAAACCGCAAATTGATAGTGTACTTGCTGGTAGTCCTGCAGAAAATGCAGGCTTAATGAAGGGTGATGTAATTTACTCTTTAAATGGAAAAGAAATCTTGAATCAGGTAGGTTTAAGCGAAATGATGCAGGAAAATGAAAATGAATTGGTAAGCCTAAAAATTGCTAGAGATGGCGAATTTAGAAATTTGAATGTTTCGCCTAATGAAGAAAACCAAATAGGAATTATTTATGGTAGTAATTTAGATGTAAAAACCAGAACTTATGGTTTTGCTGAAAGTATTTCGGCTGGTTTTGATTATGGTTATTGGACACTGAAGGATTACGTTACCCAATTTAAATATGTATTTACCGAGAAAGGAGCGACACAAGTTGGTGGTTTTGGCGCTATAGGTAGTTTATTTCCTAGTGGTTGGGATTGGCAAGGATTCTGGATGGCAACGGCATTAATTTCAATTATTTTAGCCTTTATGAACATTTTACCTATTCCTGCATTAGATGGCGGACATGTAATGTTTTTACTCTATGAAATGATTAGTGGGAGAAAACCAAACGAAAAAGTAATGGAATACGCTCAAATGATTGGTTTCTTTTTATTAATTGCCTTAGTTTTATTTGCTAATGGAAACGATGTGTATCGCTGGTTGTTTGAATAAAAATAATTTTATTTTTTGCTCAAAAATATTTTGCGAAATTAAAATTAGCTTTATATTTGCATCCGCTTAGTAAAATAAGCAAAAAAACATTCCCCCTTAGCTCAGTTGGTTAGAGCATCTGACTGTTAATCAGAGGGTCCAAAGTTCGAGTCTTTGAGGGGGAGCGCAAAAAAAAAGGGCTTACAAAGTTTTAAACTTGTAGCCCTTTTTTATTTGCATACAATTTGCATATTAAACCGCTCTTAAAGCCCGCTAAATACCTGAATTGTTTAAATACACTTCATATTCTTTAATCAGGTTTTCAATATTGTCTTTAATAATATTTATTACCTCATCGGCTCTAGTGCCATAATTTTGATAACGTGGATATGGTAAGGGCTTTATTGAAATTTTTACGTTCCCTTCACTAACAAATATTTTTATGACTGCTTCAACTTCTTTATTTATGTTGGTATTATAAGGGTCATCCATTATTTTGAATTTTCCCGCAATTACTCCCGCTTCTTTGTCTGAATACTGAATAATAGATTTTGCGCTTACAAATGACTCTACAAGCCATAAATTTGAGTTTACAAAAATCTCATTTTTAGATTGATTAATTGAAATCGTTTCTGAAGCTTCATCTATTTCGTAATACTCTATATTACTTATTGCACATGAAGTCATTAACATTGCTAAGAAAATAAATTTTATTGCTTTCATAATTTCAATTTTTATCTAATTATAATCATTACTAGAGTTTTGTTTTTTTAACTCTTCTAAAATTTTTTCTAGTGTTTTTATCACTTCATTTATTCTTAGCATCCAAG
>CBFIGU010000087.1:0-10012 GCA_965662165.1 Psychroflexus sp. | reverse complement strand
AAGTTTAAGTTGTATGGAATCTACTACTTCATGTGAAACTTGTTCTGCTGCATTTCTTGCAATTTTTTTAAATCGAGTACTTTCTAAAAAGCCTACATTTTCTGGCGAAAGAAGAACCTTTTGTACTCCAAAAGCATCTGCATTTCTAAAAATCATCCCTAAATTAGCTGGACTTGAAATAAAATTACAGAAGATTACAAGTTGCAAATTATGCTGATAAATTGGAGTATTGTAATGATTTAACTGCTCTGGCATAGGCTATTTTGTGAATCTAAAACTTTTCAAAAATAATTTAGATGCTCTATTTAATTTACCCACATAATAAACAAAGTATATGCGATAATCTCTTAGTATTACTTTTCCCTTAATTCTATGTTTAGGTTTTATAAATCTTAATTGTTGACTAGGCTTAAATGTAAAAGTAACCCCATCAAAATTTTGGAGTTTAATGTCATCAAAATAATCTATTTCATATTTTTTTGCTTGAAAAAAGTTATTGGTAAACATCATTAAATGATCATTTAGTTCTCTTTTAGTTTTTCCGTGAATCGAATCAGGATTTGCATCAAAATATTCAACCCGATATATACTTTCGTCACGAGTAATTAGTTCAATGGTATGCGTTTCTCGTTTTAAATTGGGCTCATCGGGAATTGATTTTAAATAAATAAAATGAAATGGCTCTTCTGGGTATGCGACTACAAATTTTCCCATTCGGGATGCGAATTCTCCATCGGTAGTTTTAAAAATATCATCAATGGGTTTCTCCTGACAACCTGATAACAAGATGATTAAAATGAAGAATAGTAAGTGTTCTGCTTTGTTTGTATAGAAGTTCAAAATAGGAAATGGTATTAATTAGAATGAATGGAAAAACCAATTTTTTCTAAGTCTTTCCAAAATTGTGGATATGACTTTTCTACCACATCAGAATCTTCTATTTGAAGATTGGTTTTACAAGCTAATACGGCAAAAGCCATAGCCATTCTATGGTCTTGATAGGTTTTGATAATTACATTGTTAGTCAACTTTGTAGGAGAAGTTAGATGTAAACTTTCTTCATCAATTTCTACTTTTGCACCAAATTTTTCTAATTCACTTTTTAATGCTATTAATCTATCAGTTTCTTTAATTTTTAGCGTATGCAAACCAGTTAGTTTACAACCTATTCCCATTCCTAAGCAAGTTACAGCAATAGTTTGGGCAAGGTCTGGTTGCTCTATTAAATTAAGCGCTATTGATGAAGGATTTTTAAAATCTTTCATTTTTTCTAAGACTAAAGTTCCTTGCTCTAGTTTAGATTCAACTCCCAACAAGCGATAGATTTCAACTAGTTTAGCATCACCTTGTAAAGAATTATCTTTAAAATGTTGCAATTTTAATTGAATTTGGTCTGCTAAAGCTACTAAACTAAAATGATAGGATGCAGAACTCCAATCTGACTCTATGGTATACGTAAAAGGTTTAATTTGATGCTTTGGCTTAATTTGTATAATCTGATTTTTAAATTGATACTCCACTCCTATTTTATCTAATAATTGAAGCGTCATTTTTAAGTATGGTAAAGATGTAATTTTACCAACTAATTCAATTTCTAAACCATTTTTTAAAGTAGGTGCAATTAAAAGTAAAGCACTTATATACTGACTACTTATATTGGCTTGAAGCCTAATTTGGTCTTTAAGGTTTTGTTTTCCTTGAATTTGTAAAGGTGGAAACCCTTCTTTTTTAGTGTATTTTATATCTGCTCCTAGTTTTTGTAAAGCTTCAACTAAAATTTGAATAGGTCTGTTTTGCATCCGGTTGCTTCCCGTGAGTAAAACTTTCTTTTGATTAGAAAATGCAAAATAAGCCGTTAAAAAACGCATAGCTGTTCCGGCATGATGTATGTCTATTGTTCCTTGATTATGCGATAAAGCTTTCTGCATAACTTGAACATCGTGCGCATCAGAAATATTTTCTAATTGAATATTTCCAAATAATTTTTGCAGCAGCAATAACCTATTGGATTCGCTTTTTGAACCAGAAATAGCAATTTGAGTAGAAGATAATGGCTTCTTTAATTTTAGGCTTAACATTATTCTTCGGTTTCATTTTTAACTTTTCCACGAAATTTAAAAAAGCTAACTATAAATCCATAAACAAATCCACTTCCAATATTAGCAGAAAAGAAACGAAGTAAATTTTCTTTTGCAAAACGATCTTCAACATAAAGTGAAAAATCGAATTCGTATTTCATACCAACGTCTACCAAATTATAGATGACAATAAATGCAAGGGATAGGACTAAAACTGACTTTCCAAAGCCTTTAGTAGTTACAATTTTAGTAAACATTATTTAAGTTTTTTATTATTTTGATGGCGATCATGATCGCGTTTTGTTTTCAAATCTAATTTTTTATCAAACGCATCTTGCAGGTTAATTCCTGTTTGATTAGCTAAGCATAAGACAACAAAAACTACATCTGCCAACTCTTCTCCAAGGTCTTTATTTTTGTCGCTTTCTTTTTCACTTTGCTCTCCATATCGACGTGCAATTATTCTGGCAACTTCCCCTACTTCTTCAGTAAGTTGAGCCATATTGGTTAGTTCATTAAAATAACGAACTCCATGTTCTTTAATCCAATGATCTACAGCCTTTTGTGCGTTTTCAATATTCATTTTTTATGATTTAGCTAAAACTACTTTTTCATTTTGTTTTTCAATCATAGATATATAAAAATCCCTTAAGTCTTTATACAATTCTGGACCTACTTTTGGTACCGAAATTTCTTTACTCACATCTAAGATTAATTTTCCATCACCGCTATTCATCACGTAAGTAAAAGTAAGTAAATCTCCAGCCATTTTATAAATTGTATTTTCTGGCTTGTATTCAACTTGATAACCTTCAGGTAAATCTATTATTAATCTGTATTTATAAGATTTAGGATAAGTAAAATCAATTGGATAATTTCTAGTAGTAGATTTAAAAGGATTGTTTTCTGATTTCAAAAATAACAAAGGAGACAAATAAATTTTATCGCCAATTTTTTCAACTAGACCTTCAGTTTCACTAAACGCAAAACTTTGTACCAATGGCTTATCAAGCGCTTCTAAATTTGATTGTGAAAAATTTTCAACTTTGCCCAACTCATAATCTTCTTGGTATTCTTCTAATATTTCTTCTTCAGTAGAATCTGTAAATGCATTTCTTGCGTTTAAAGCAAACTGATCGAAATAATAAACTCTACATTGACCTGAAACTGCTCCCATGTCACCAATTTTAGCCATAACACTATAATTTACCTTCGACTTGGCTTTAGGGCTTAAATCTATTTTTCTGTTGCCTTCTTTAAAAATTTCAATTCCTTCCCAATTTAAAGTTCTTGCTGGCAAAAGATTTGGACTTGAATATTTATCAGTTGCATCTAAAATGAAGAAATTTTGTCCTAGAGTTACACCTACCATAACATAATTTAAACCTGTTACAGTTGGAAAATATGGGATTCCATTTGCAATGGTACTGCTTACAATAGGATTGGCATCAAAACCTTGATGCTTCAACATCGCCGTTAGCATGATGTTGATGTCTGCTGAATTTCCTTCTCCATTTTCATAAACTTCATCTAAATCATCACTGCAATACAAGCGAGCTTTTTTATTCCAATTTACTTTTGACTTTACAAAATTAAATGTGGCATTTAATTTCTCTAAATCGGTTGAAGCATCTGAAAGGTAAGCGACTAACTCTTCTTCAAAATACCTTGTTCTTTCTAATTCTTTAGAATAAGATTCTGTATCTCTAAGATTATCAACTACATCATTCCAAGTATTGGCTAAGTATTCTCTGTCCCCGACAGTTCCATTACTTACAGAACTCAATTCGTAACTTACAGATGTAATGTAATTTCTAATGTTATTTACATAATTTTCTCCATCTATACCTTCTAGGTTTTCAGCTTTATGCGTATAATTTTTTAAAGTGAATCTTGCATTAGGTAATCCAGCAATTACTCCGTTACCTTCAATCACATCTGTCTTAACTTGCTGATAACCCCTAACCTGAGATCGATACGTAATAAACTCTTGTGGAACAATAACCTGAAATTCTGAACTTCGTGTAGGAATAGTAGATTGAAAATACCACTTTGGTAAAGTCCTAATATTGGGTGAATATTTTTTATAACTGTATTCTATAATTACGCCATCTTGAATTTTAGGCATTGTAAATTTCTTAGTTTCTATATATTCATTTTCTTCAATCTCGAATATTTCTTTATTTCTAACTTTTTCATCTTTTACTTTACCATCTTCTAAATAATAGGTTTTGGCATCGATATCCTTTACATTTTCGCCACTACTATTGCTACCAACGTAATAACTCAATTCGATATTGGCTTCATCGTAACCGTCTTTATCAAATATTTTCACCCTTCTTACCGTCTCTAAAATATATTGAATACCTGTATTGGTTATAGAAAAAGTGATTATTCCTTTTTCGTTTAATACTTCTGCGTGAGCAGTTGAATCTATTGGGCTTTGTTTGGCTTCTAGCATTTCAACCGTGATATCACCAAATTCTTTATACTGCGAATAACTAAATAGACTGAACGACAAAAAGGCAATTAAAATAAGTTTTTTCATAAAATTATAATTTGAAGCTAACTTTAGATTGATCATATTTTTCTATTTGATTTAAAAATTCAACAAAGGCAGAATAATCTGACTTGTCATAATCGTTTTTATTTAATTTTAAGGTACGCTTAACTACAAAGTTTTTATCGGTTGTAGTAAATTCTAGTTTATAGGTTCCGAATTTATTATTGATATCTATATTCTCAGGTACTGCGTTGGCCACTGCTCCATTCAGATTGAATTCATAAATATCTTCATCTAAAAATCCACGGTCTACCGAAAATGGGTTTTTACGCTCATCATCATTATCAGTATTGAAGCGTAATGCATTAAATGGATTCACCGAAAAAATTAAGTCATTCCCATATTTTTTAAAGTACTTTTCTACTTTTAAGTTTAAGTCTTCTGTAAAAACGACTTCATCTTTATTATTAATAAATTGATAGTCTATAATTTCTAAGCGTTTTAAATTAGACCAAGAATTGTTATAGTATCTTTCTACACGCTTAGGTTCTGCATCTGCTAAAAAATAACGATTTTGGTATTGAGTTCCTTTGGTTTGTATTACCAAATCTGCTTCTAAATGCACATCATTAAGTTGTATACTTGCTTTAGTTAATTGGTGGTTATCATCTTCAACGTAAGCTGGAGTTTTAATAATTTTACTTTCGTTTTTACCAATGGCCAGCACTTTACGGTTATCTGTAAAATTTCCTAAAAAATTAAATGGCATTTTTTGGTTTGTACACTCTAACCAAATATCTTTTTGTCCTTCTAGTGGAATATTTAAAATAACGTGGTTTCCTTGCATGGAAGCAAAATCTTCTTCCAAATCTGAAATTTCTGAACCAGATTGTACCACGCAGTAATTTGAATCTATGCCAACCACTTCTAATAAAGATTTGGTGTAGTTGGTTAATCCTTTACAGTCTCCATATTTAGAAGAATCAACTTCTTCTGCAGAAATAGGTCTCCAGCCCCCAATACCAATTTGTAAACTAATGTATCTGGTATTATTTTGAACATATTCATAAATGGCTTTAGCTTTTTCTTTTACCGTATCTAAATTAGCCACTAATTCTTTAATTTCTTGCTTAGTAGATTCTGGTAATTCATTTACGTCGCTTAATAAGTTATCGTTTTGCCATTGTCCAAAAGTTTTCCAGTCGGTAGCTTCCCCAGTTACTCCTTCTAATTCAAACTTAGATAAAGCAAACATTATTCTTGGCGTATAATTACTTAACGATGGACTATAAGGTTCGTATTCTATAGGTTTTAAGTTTTCAGCTACAAATGAATAAGAATTTGATGTAATGGTTTCTTGAATATTTTCTGTAACGAATTCATTTTTATGCATTCGCAGTGTTGTATCTGAATTATTGATAATTCTGAAGCTCTTTTTAATAACGGCTTGATTATAGCTAGTTATTGGAATAAATGGACGAATAAAGGCTGTGTTACTCGTTTCAATTTCACTGGTATAAACAATTTTAAAAGGATAATCGCTGGGTTTATATTTCAAATAAACTACTCGGTCATCAGAATACATGGTACCGCTGGTTACTGCAGATGCATCTATAAAATCTTTTTCTTTAAATTTTTCAATCTCATTCCCATTTGCATCATAAATAATGGCTTCTATATCTTTCAGTTTTGTATTCTCGTTGTAAAACTCAACTGCACCCACAGAAGACAAACCTTTTTTGTTTAAAACCAAAATCTCTTTCTTTTCATCGATTTGCATTTCATTGTATGCATCAATGGTAATTAAAACTTCTTGATTTAAAATAACAGAGTTAGCATCATCCATAGAAATTTTGGAAATTTCTTCTTCTTGGGCAAAAACTATACTGCTAAATAGAAATAGAATAATCAGGTTGAAATTTTTCATCAAAATTTTTTTCAAAAATATTTATTTAGAATTCCTTAACAAACCTGTATTCAAATTAATTCTGAAAAATTAACGATTTTCTGTTATACGAACTATTCTTTGTTTTTTGAATCTATAAAAATAGTGACTGGACCATCATTGATAAGACTAACCTGCATCATTGCTCCAAATTGGCCTTCTTCAATTTTTAGTGAACAGCTTTGTTTCAATTGGTCAATAAATTTTCTATAAATGAGTTTTGCCTTTTCTGGCGATGCTGATTTAATGAAACTCGGTCTATTTCCTTTTTTTGTGGAAGCATGAAGCGTAAATTGACTCACCACTAAGATTTCAGCTTCTACGTCTAAGCTGCTTAAATTCATTATAGAATCTTGATCTGGAAATATGCGCATGTTTATTAGTTTTCGGCTCAACCAATCTATATCGTCATCTGCATCTTGGTCTTCTATTCCCAATAACACTAAAAGTCCCTGAGTAATTTCACCAACTGGCTTACCTTCAACTTCTACTTTTGCTTCTTGAACACGTTGAATAATTAATCGCATAACTTAACTTTCTCCGTGAATGTCTACTCGATACTGTTCATCTTCATTATTGATGATTTGCAGATAGCTTTTATAACGCGAGTAGGCTATTTTATCTTCTTCTAATGCAGATTTTACAGCACATTTGGGTTCTTCCAAATGTTTACAGTTATTGAATTTACAATTTTGCTTTAAAGCAAAAAATTCAGGGAAGTAATCTCCGAGTTCTTGCTCATCGATATCAACCACACCAAAACCACGAATACCTGGTGTATCTATTAGTTGCGCACCAAAATCTAAATCGTGCATTTCTGCAAAGGTGGTGGTATGTTGTCCTTGTTGATGCTGAAGCGAAATGGAAGAAGTTTTTAAATTTAAGCCCGGTTGAAGCGCGTTTGCTAAAGTGGATTTACCAACGCCAGAATGGCCAGATAGTAAAACTTTTTTACCCTGCATTAAATCTTTTACTTCTTGTATGTTTTTACCCGTTTCAGCTGAAATTCCGATGCATTTGTATCCAATTTCACGGTATAATTCTGCTAAATACTTCATTTCTGCAAATTCTTCTACAGAATAAGCATCTACTTTATTAAATAACAATACAACTGGAATGTGATACGCTTCTGCTGTAACTAAAAAACGATCTATAAATGTAGTTGATGTAGGTGGATTATTATAAGTAACTAGCAAACAAGCTAAATCTACATTTGAAGCTAGAATATGCGTTTGCTTAGATAAATTAACTGACTTACGAATAATGTAATTTTTACGTTCTTCAATTTCTTGAATTACCCCAACTTCTTCATCTCCCTTGGTTTCAACTTTTAAAATAACAACATCGCCAACGGCAACAGGGTTTGTACTTTTTATGCCTTGTATTCTAAATTTACCTTTAATTCTTGCATTGTAAATTTTGTTGTCTTCACCTTTTACAGTGTACCAACTCCCAGTAGATTTATAAACCGTTCCGCGTATTTTCAAGTGTATCTAATATTATTCAACAAATATGGCTTATTTGTGGTAAAAATGCATAATATATAATCTAAAATCTATTATTTGTTTTCTTTCAACAAGTTTGGAAATTTACGTTTAAAACGTTCTAACCTAGGATTAGAAACATTGATAATGTAAGAATTGTTAGGATGGTATTTCTTGTAATCTTGATGATAATCTTCTGCCACCCAAAATTTTTCAAATGGCATTACTTCTGCAGCCACAGGCGAATAAGTTTCTTGAAGCTCTTTAATTTTATCTAAAATAATTTGCTTTTGCTCATTATTTTGATAAAAAATAATTGAACGATATTGAGACCCACGGTCGGGACCTTGTCCGTTAACCTGCTCAATATTTTGTGAGCCAAAATAAACATCTACTAAGGTTTTAAAACTTACTTTTTCAGGATCGTAAATTATTTCAACTGCTTCAGCATGACCAGTTCTACCCGTATTACTTGCTTCGTAAGTTGGATTTTTAGTGTGCCCGCCAGCATATCCAGAAATAGACTCCTTTACGCCATAAACACTTTCGTAAATGGCTTCTACGCACCAAAAACAACCGCTAGCAAAATAGGCTTTAGCATAACCGTTTTCTAGCGCAACTTCCTTAGGCTCTACATCTTGTTTTTTTAAATTAGGCTGCGGTATTTGCTGTGCTTCTACACAAGAAGTAGCAACAAAACACAAGCTAAATAGTAAACTAAAAAATTTCATCTTCTTTTTTAAACAAATTTAGGCTTTAGAGAAGTTTTGTAATATTGTATTTTGTTAATTATATATCAATATTAATCACAAAGCCAAGCGAATGAGTTCAACTTCATTAGAAATAGATTTTTGGAATGGCAATCGTTCTGCTGCAAGACAAGCTTATGAATTAGCTATTCTAGATGCCATTCTTAAAGAAACAGCGACTGATTATGGTCCTAAAAAAATTATTGAAAACTTGGCAGATTATGATGGACCAACTGAGTCTCGTGCATTTTCAGAAAAGCGACATGATCTTTTAGTTACCGTTGCAGGAAATTTGAAATTTAAAGGAGTGAACAAAATTGAAGTGAAACTACCTATTGCCAAAAACCTATTGGGATATCGAGTTTTGATTACCCGAAGAGAAGATGAAGAACTGTTTTCTAAAATTAAAAATTTTGACCAGCTTAAAAATTATACTATTGGCATTCCAGAAACTTGGAGTGATGCAGATGTATTTAGGCACAACAATTTAGATGTATATGAAAAAGGTAGTTTTGAAGACTTATTTGAACGTTTAGCGCAAAAAGAGTTTGATTACTGCTCTTTTGGTGTCAATGAAGTGCTTAAAGTTTTTGAAAGTCGTGTAAGTTCAAATTTAGATTTAGTAATCAATCAAAATATACTACTCTTCTACCCTTTTCCGCTCGTGTTTTATGTTCATCCCGAACAAAAAGAATTAGCAACACAAATAGAAAATGGTCTTCAAAAAATAATTCAATTTGGTGTATTAGATCGAATTTATGCTGAACATTTTGGACAATTGAAACGGAAATTAAACTTAAGTAAAAGAAATAGTATTGAGCTTCAAAACCCTTTAATTTCAGCTGAATATGCTAGTATAAGCTCAGCTGTAGATAATTTATAAGCCTAAAGAGTTTCATTAAAATGTAATTTGCTAAACTGAAGCGATTCATTTTGCCGTTTTTGTGAAAGCTTAATTATTGCTTTTTTAGATAATTGCAAAATTCTTGGATAACCACCCGTAGTTTGAGCATCTTTCATTAAAATTATCAATTTTCCATCTGGGGTAAGTTGAACTGTACCAGGCGTTACTGTTGAAGTTATGATAGATTCTAAATTATTTTGAAAAGATTCTTCTAACTGAAAAGCCATACGATTATAGTTTTTTGAAAGATGAAAATCAATTTCGAAAAGCTTTTTTTGTTGTTGTTTGTTTAACAGGTAAAATTCTGGCCCTTCAAAAACTTCAATGGCATCATGATTATATAAATCTT
>CBFIGU010000086.1:0-10278 GCA_965662165.1 Psychroflexus sp. | reverse complement strand
ATAAAATGATTGAAGGCTTAATTTTACTTACAAACGATGGAGACATTGTTAATCAAATTTTACGAGCTAAACACAAAAATGAAAAGGAATACATTGTAAAAGTAGACCGTAATATTACACAGGACTTCTTAGATAAAATGGCAAATGGAGTTGCTATTCTAGACACGGTAACCCTGCCCTGTAAAGTTGAAAAAGTGGATAACCAAAGGTTTAAAATTGTGCTTACTCAAGGCCTAAACCGACAAATTAGAAGAATGTGTGAAGCTTTAGATTATAAAGTCTTAGCTTTAAAGAGAATACGGTTAATGCATTTATTCTTAGATGTGCCGCAGGGCGAATATCGTGAGCTAAATAATAATGAAGTATCTCGTTTAAAATCTGCTTTAGCGAAAAAGAATTAAAAGATTATTGTAATTTTAGCAAAAACGAATATAATGCAAAAGTTACGACCTTTTCACTTGGCCATTCCTGTTAGTAATCTTGAAGAAGCTCGATTTTTTTATCGTTCCATTTTAGAACTTAAAGAAGGAAGAAGCGATACACATTGGGTCGATTTTGATTTTTTTGGACATCAGTTAGTGATTCATGAAGATCAAAATGCGCACCAAAACTCAAAAGTTGGAAATGTTGTAGATGGTAAAACCGTACCTATTCCACATTTTGGCATTTTACTAGCCTGGGATGATTTTCATAATTTTGCTGAAATGCTTCGCATAAAAAAAGTTAATTTTCAAATTGAGCCTTACATTCGTTTTAAAGGTGAAGTTGGTGAGCAAGCCACCATGTTCTTTTATGATCCATCAGGCAATGCTTTGGAGTTTAAAGCTTTTAAAGATGACCAACAAATTTTCGCAAAATGAGCAATCAAAAAATAAGCCCTACTTTAATTAGGCAAGTTTTTATTTTACTACTTGTATTAACTTTAGGTGGGTTAATTTTAAGTAAAACCTTTCCATACTTATCTGGAGTTTTGGGAGCAATAACGCTATTTGTTATTTTTAAAAAGAGTATGGCTAAAATGAGAGCTAGAAATTGGAATCCCTTTTTATCAAGTTCAATTATTCTAGTAGTCTCTACCATATTAATTATTCTTCCTGTATTTACAATAGTTTATTTATTAACCAACAAAATTGAACAAGCTGTTGAAAATTCGGCTGAACTTGCCAAAGCATTTAAAAATCAACTTAAAATAGTTGAAGATTACTTGGGCTATGATTTAGCCTCTCAACTCGACCCTAATTCGGTTACAGATTGGGTATCAAAAAGTTTAAGAAACCTAGCTTCTGGAACTTTTGATGTCTTTATTTCGCTTACCATCATGTACTTTTTGCTTTATTATATGTTGTTGAATTATAAAAAGCTTAGACAAACTTTAGAAGCTTACATTCCGCTGGGAGTTGATAATTTTAAGCGCATTGGAAATGAAGCTTACCAAAAAGTGAAAGCTAATGCCATTGGAATACCACTTGTAGCGCTTTTTCAAGGATTAATTGCACTTATCGGATTTTGGATTTTTGGCGTACCCAACCCTTGGTTTTGGTTTGTAATTACAGCTGTAGGATCTGTATTACCTTTTGTAGGTACCGCAATTGGAATTTTGCCAGTAAGCATACTCTTGTTTGCAGAAGGCGCAACGGCTAGTGGTATTGGTATCTTAATTTATGGTTTTATTGTAGTTGGTGCGAGCGACAATTTAATACGCCTTTATGTATTGAAAAAAATGGCAGATGAGCATCCGCTAATTACGCTTTTTGGAGTAATTATTGGTGTTCCCCTTTTTGGATTTATTGGCTTGATATTTGGACCCTTATTAATATCCCTATTTCTTTTGATCATGAAAATCTATAAAGAAGAATATGGGAAAGAATCTAAAACAGAAACACATGAAAAAGTCATCTGACGAAATTAATGAAGATTACATTCATAAAAACGCTAAAGAGATTGACAAAGAACAATTAGATGAAATCTTAGATAGTGAAGTTGAAATTAAAGGCAAACTAAAATACTTGGGAGAGTTTAAAAATAAAATTTTATTGCTTTTTCAACTTTTAAAAGACTACAAAAACAAGCGTTACACGCAAACTCCATGGCTAAGTGTTGCTGCTATATTATTTGTGCTTTTATACATTTTAAATCCATTAGATTTGGTTCCTGATTTTATTCCTTTTGTGGGTTATATTGATGATGCAAGCGTTATTGCGTTAACCTACAAGATGATTAATAGCGACGTTCAGAATTATCAAGATTGGAAAAGTGAACAAGAAGCCTAGATTTTAAATAAAGATTTATTCCTACAAGTAATTTTGTTTCATCTAATGCTGAAAAATAAAAAAGCCTTGATTTAAATTAAATCAAGGCTTTTTTATTCGTGAATGCTTCGACTTTATTCGTCTAACATTAAGTTAAGAGTAACATCAATATTATCTCGAGTTGCTCTTGAGAATGGACACATTACGTGCGCATCATTAATAATTTTTTCTCCTTTTTTAATGTCGTCTACCTTTGGCAAGTAAGTATCTAAAATTACAGCTAATTGCAAATTACCTTCGTCTGTTTTACCAAGACTTACATGTGCTGTAACTTCGTAATCTCCAATTTCAATATTATGCTTTTTTGCTACTGCTTCAACAGCACCGCCAAAACAAGCTGAGTAAGCTGCTCCAAAAAATTGTTCTGGGTTAGCACCATCTCCACCGTCGCCTCCTAAAGCTTTTGGGAGACTAAGCTTCATGTCAATTGGTCCATCAACAGATTTTACATGACCGTTTCTTCCTCCTACTGTTTTTGTTGCTGCTTTGTAAATAGTATTCATAAAATAATTTTTTTTCAATATAGAAACTTAAGCGCCGGAGAACAAAAATGAATTCATAAATTTGTGCTAAACACTATTAGTTTGAATTCAAATAAAGACGCTTCTCATCATTCAGCTTTAGGTCATACCAAAGCAACTTCTGCAAAAGAACACATTAGTCTTGCAAGCAGAAAAAGAATTCGAGAAATAAGAAAACAGGGATTCAACACCAAAGAAATTATAGAAGGACTCTTACTAGGGAACAACACACAACTCAGTAAAGCCATTACGCTAATAGAAAGTAATGCCAAGAAACACGAAGATGCTGTTAAAGAAATTATTGCAACTTGCTTACCTCACGCAAATCAATCCATAAGAATTGGAATTACAGGAGTACCAGGTGTTGGCAAAAGTACCTTTATTGAAAGTTTTGGAATGCATTTAATTGAAGAAGGCAAAAAAGTTGCCGTGCTTGCGGTAGATCCATCTAGTTCTGTTTCTGGCGGTAGTATTTTAGGTGATAAAACCAGAATGGAAGAATTAGTAAAAAGTGAAAAAGCCTTTATTAGACCAACTGCATCTGGAGATTCTCTTGGTGGCGTTGCTAGAAAAACCAGAGAAAGTATTATTTTATGTGAAGCTGCAGGTTACGATGTAATTTTAATTGAAACCGTAGGCGTAGGACAAAGTGAAACGGTAGTACATAGTATGACAGACTTTTTCTTGTTATTAAAACTAGCTGGAGCCGGAGACGAATTACAAGGTATAAAACGTGGAATTATAGAAATGGCAGATGCCATTTTAATTAATAAAGCAGACGGACAAAATGAAAAACCTGCCAAACAAGCTAAAGTTGAGTTTAATCGTGCATTGCATTTGTATCCTGAGAAAAAGAGTAAATGGAAACCGAAGGTAAAACTTTGTTCTGCTTTAAAAAATCAAGGGATTACGAGCGTTTGGGTAATGCTCACTAGCTATTTTGAACTTACCAAAAAGAATGGTTATTTTGAAATGAACAGAAAACACCAAAATAAATATTGGTTGCTGCAAAGCATAGATGAACAATTAAAAAGCAATTTTTATAGAAATGCTGAAGTAAAAAAAGAGTTAGCAATACAATTACAAAAAATTAATAATCAAGAAACTTCTCCGTTTGAAGCTGCAGATTATTTATTAGGATTAAAGCGATAGTTCTTCAGCGCTTTAGCTTCTAATTTTTCATAAATTTCATAAAATAGAACACCTACACCAAAGCCAAATAAACTACCTACTATTATATCACTTGGGTAATGGTATGCTAAATAAATACGACTCACACTTACCAAAAGTGCCCAAACAAAAATTGATATAAAATAAACCTTACTTGCTCTACCTAAAAGTCTACCAATAAATCCAGCAATGGCAAATGAAACAGCTGCATGCGCAGAAAAGAAACTATATTTTTGGCATTTAATGATATTGCTATCTATTAGATTTCCTTTAAAAAACAAACCGTCAGACAAAATACGAACTTGTTCTGAAATAGAAGAAAGCTCGCTACAAGGTCTTGGCCTGGCAACTACGCCTTTTACGATAGTGGCAAATAACTCCGTAAAAATAATCCCTGCTACCAAAGTAACGCCAATCCAAAATGCAGCTTTAAAATTTGATTTTTTCCAACAAAAAAGTAATAAAAGAGCTGTAAAAACTGCGCCTGTAAGCTTGTCTGTAAAAAAAAGCCAAAAATAATCCCAAAAATGAGAATGACTTTGATTAAAAGCCAATAGCAAATCTTGATCTAAACTTTCTAACATTGTATTTTAGTTTAGCTTTCTTGAGATTCGTAAAATTTTACCTCAGCATCATAAAAGTCTGTGGCTTCTTTTACAAGATTTTCTGTTTCTTCACGTAACTCATCTTCATCTTCTTTAGAAATATCATCTAGAAATTTTAATTCGTCTGTAGATAAATCAATAATGCATCTCGGGAATTCTGTATGAATCACAAAAATGGAGTTAGGAGCTTCAGAAGCATCGCCTAAGATAAAACGAGGGATTTTCATTTCAATGTAGTTTAGTTATTGCAATATTACCAAATCATTTTATTTAAAAGATAGGATTGGCTTTATATGTTACTCTGGAGATAACATTTTTTTAGTTAAATAATTAAACCTGAAAAATAACATGATGGCAGACGATGTTAAACCAGCTAATAAACCGAGCCAAATACCAATACTTCCTAAAGCTTCAGATTTGCCAATAAAAAAGGAAATGGGAAAACCAATTACCCAATAAGCAATAAAGCAAATTAAGGTAGGAATCCACACATCTTGCATACCGCGCAATGCACCAAGAATACTAACCTGTAAACCATCGCTTAATTGAAAAATAGCAGCAATAATGAGTAATTGACTGGCAATTTGAACCACATAGATATCATCTATATAAATTGAAGGAAGGAAGTCTTTCAATAAAATGAAGCCTAAAGCAAAAAAGAACATGATGATAAAAACTTGAATAAAAATAGAATATGCAATTCTTTTTAAGCTTACATAATCTTTTTTTCCTTTTTGGTTACCTATTCTAATTGTTGCTGTTACGCCCAATCCAACTGCTATCATAAAAGTCATTGAAGCGAGATTTAATGCAATCTGGTTTGCTGCTTGCGCATTAGTACCTAAAGTTCCTGCTAATAAAACGGTCGCTGTAAAAATACCCCCTTCAAAAATCATTTGTAAAGCGGTAGGAAAACCAAGTTGAAACAGTTTTCTGAAAATTACTTTTTGAAGGGATTTCTTCATTAAAACAAAATAGGGTTTTAATATTGGCTTTTTAACGAGAATTATAAACAAGAAAGAAACCAAAAAAATTCTGGAAATTAAGGTTCCTATTGCTGCTCCTTCTAGTTCTAATCTAGGAAAAAACCAAATTCCATATATTAAAAGGTAATTAAGAAGTACGTTAATTAAATTTGCCCCAATTGTGGCATACATAGCATATTTAGTAAGTGAGAGACCGTCTGCAAATTGCTTTAATCCCTGAAAAAGCATCATTGGCAACATGGAGATGGCTATAATATTTAAATAAGGCATTGCTAGATTTACAACTGCTTCTGGTTGATCTAAATAAAATAAAATAGGTTTTGAAAAAAAGATGAAAAGCAGTAATACAATACCGAGAAATGCACACATTATTAAGCCGTGCTGAAATACTTGTCTTCCTTTAATTTTATCATCTTCACCATCAGCTTCTGCAACCAATGGAGTAATGGCAAAGCTAAATCCAATGCCAAGGAAAAGAGCAAACATCACTAAGCTATTTCCCAGTGAAACTGCTGCTAGAGGAGCAGCACCAAGTTTGCCAATCATCACATTATCTACAAAACCAACTAAAATATGGCCTAATTGGCCTAACATAATAGGATATGCCAATTTATAATTGTAAGAAAACTCTTTAGTGTAGGCCTGTAACATTTGAATGAAAAAGTTTGCAAATGTAGCTTAATTAGTTTCTAAAGGAACCAAAAATGTACAAAAGGATTAGTTTAATTTAGAGCTAAAATATGAACATAATTTTTTCAATTTACAATGCTCTTATGTCCTGTTTTTTCAAAAACTTTTTTGATTAAACTATCAAATTGATTGGAACATTCTCTAAGCATTTCGATAAACTCTAACTTTTCTTCTATTTTATCACTAGCTTCCACGGCATTAATTATGGCTAAAATGTTTGTTACGGGTTGGCGCATAATGTGGCTGTGCATCCATGCGATATCTTTTAGTTTTTTATTTTGATGATTAATTTTTCTTTCAATAGCTTTAATTCTTCTCAGATCACGAAGTACGAATACAAAGTAATCATTTCCTTGGTAGCTAAGCTGATTTATTTTTAAATCTATTGGAATCAGCCTACCCGTTTCATTTTTAATTGATAATTCTTTTCTTGCATTCCAATAATTAACTTTTGAAGAATCAAACTCAAATTCATCTAAAAAGAGCGAATTAATATTGGTTTGATTTAATTTAGAAGATGGATAATTAAATACTTCTTCAAAAACTTGGTTTGCCAGGACAATATCATAATTACTATTAAGGACGAGTGTTGGAGATAAGTTACTGTCAATGATATTTGATAAGTTCTTCAAGTCTAAGCTCGTTTTGCTTTCTATTTTTTCTTTTTTATTTCGCAATTGAAAACAAACCTCCGCTTCTACTTCTTTTACAAATACAAAAAATAAATTTTGTAAAGATTTACAGCGAATTAAGCAACACTTTTCAAACTTACCCACCTGAGCATGAATACTTATTTCTTCATTTAGCTTTTTTGCATCTTCAATTGCTTTTTTAAAGTTGGATGCGTCTAATTTGTTTAGGAAAGTATTGAAATTATTTTGCTTAATCTCTTCAGGTGCATTGGCAGTTAATTGGGCAGCGTAGGTATTTGTTTCAATGCAATTTAAGTTTTCATCAAGTACAAAAACACCATACTCAATTCTATTTATTAAATCTTTTAAAAGTAAAGTATTGCTTAAATTCATGTCTTACCTATTATCACTTAATGTAAAAGTGTTATTGTTCATCTCAAACTTAATAAGCAAAATTGGAGTACAAAAGCAGATTTTCTGCAAAAATTTTTTAGTGAATTTACTCCCTTTTCTGGGAAATTTTTATCGCAAAAAAGTTACAGAAGCCCCATTTCTTGGGCTTTCACAACGATTTGATTATCGTCTGCAGCCTTTAAACCTAGCACTTCTTTAATTTTCTTCTTCCGATGATCTATGGTGCTAATCGTCATATTTATATGGTCGGGAATATATTTTGTTTTAATTCCTTTATTCAGTAAAATTAAAATTTGATGGTCTACTTCATCAAGGTATTTATCGAAAGATTTTACATGCGCAAGTGCCTTTTTGGCATTGGCCGTATTCACAGATATTCCTTTGAGTATTTGGGCTAAATTCCTACCAAAAGAGTTGATGCTTACATCGCCCTTCAACCAAATTCCATCGGGTTCTGCTAAACGATTTATTTGAGATAATAATAATGGAGTAGAGTGAGATGTTAGAATGATGACTCTAGCATTGGGATGATGTTTTTTAAATAACAAGGATAAATCTACCCCATTTTGTATTTTATATTGATTTGATGTTGGCATGCTATAATCGAAAATACCAAGATCTATAGCATCTTGCTTGCTCTTATTAAGGTATTCACAAGCTTCATCTACTTGATTAAAATCTATAATCTTATCTACTTTAACTGCTTTACTAGACTTTAGCATCAATTTGTAGCCATCGAGTACTATTTTATGATCTTCTGCTATAAAAATATTCATGAATTAATTCCGGGATATTTAATATTCAACTGTTTAACAAGAATATTTTTCTAAATAAACAAAATTCAATTTAATAAAAGTTTAATAGAAATATAGTAGATGATAGAATATTATGCTAATTTGGTATAGTTCCTTGAATTTGAGTACCTTCACTACTACTGCTAATTTTCAAGGTTCCATTCAAATTGTGCATTCTAAATTTCAAGTTTTTTATACCAATACCATCACTGGTTTTTTGTGTATTGAAACCTATGCCATCATCTTTAATGCTAAATTCAATTTTATTATCTTTTTTTAAAACTTCAATATAGACCTGTTTTGCTTTAGCATATTTCCTGATGTTCGTTAATGCTTCTTGAAATATTCGATAAAGGTTAATTTTTATATTAAAATCTAACTCTTCCCAATGAATGTTGGAAGCGAGACTATATTTAATCTTTACGTGAGTAAGTTGCTCAAATTCATCAAATAAATTTTGAAGTATAGCATCGAAACCAGTAGAATTAAATTGGTGCTCGCTCTTTAAATCATGACTTAAAGACCTTATTTTGTTCTCTAAATCTGCTAACTTATCTACATACGGAAACATCTCTTTAGCAACTTTAGCATCTTCATCGTTACAATAATGCATGATATGTATACGGGTACCAAATAATTCTGAAACAATACCATCGTGCAACTCGCTTGCCAACTTGTCTTTTTCTGCTCTCCTTGCCTGATCCACATTTTGTTGTTGCGTAAGTAAAAGTTGAACAACTTCTTGGTTACTTTGTTGTTGTTCTTTTTCTAGTAAAAGCAACTTATTTTTGGATCGCTGTTTAAAAAACAAATATAAAAGCAATAAAACCACAAAGGCTATTAATGCAATTACATAAAAGTTACTGAGCTTTTTATTGAGTTGTACGTTTCTATTTATTACTTCTTCTGTGTCTAATTCAATTTTAGCAAACTTATCTCTAGTAATCCGCTCAACTTGAAGTAATGAATCTTTAAGCTGAATATGCTTTCTAAGATACTCACCAGCATTTATAGGTTTTGCTTTTGCCTTTAGCTGAAGTATGTCTAACATTTCTTTGATAAAATCAGTTTGCTTGGCTAGTAAATACGCTTCATTTAAATATTGATTAGCCAGGAGTGTATCTTTTTGATGAAGGTATAATTCTCCCAAACGCTTTTTTGAAACTACAATACCTAGTTTATTGTTAATTGCCAAACGAATAGACAAACTTTCTTTAAACAAAGGCTCTGGATTTCCTTGGTTTGCTAAAAATTGTGCGTAGGCTAAATTATCTAAAATTGCAGCATAAAGCACATCAGATTCTTTTTTTACATTTAGACTTAAAGCTTCATTATAATTATCAATGGCTTTATTGAAATCTTTTAGCTCAACATATACATTTGCTTCATTATTTAAAGTTTGTGCTATTAAAAGTTTGTATTGCGAATCATAAGACAAATCATTTAAGTAAGAAAAGGCTACTTCATAACTTTTTAGCGCATCATCAAAATTGTTTAATCGGTTTTGTGTAATGGCCAATACCACATGGGCATCATAAAGTTGACGTATATTATTATTTCGTTTAGCCAAACGTATAGCATCTACTAAAACTTTTTCGGCTTCAATAAAATGATTCTCATTTTTGTATAACTCTGCTTTTTTAATAAGAGCCTGTACATAACTTTTATGATCAGGTTTTAAATAATTTAGAGCCTGTTGATAATAATAAAAAGCAGAATCGTTTACACTATAAAGATAGAAGTAATCGCCTAAGTCTTTATAGTTTTTAGCTAGGGTAATGGTGTCTCCAACATTCTTACTTACTTTAACATTATATGTATTAATTTGATACGATGATTCGATCTCTCCAACATTATAAAGGCGATTTGATAATCTTCTTAAATTTTTAGACGTTTCAACTGTTTTAGAATTATCCTTTAATTCTTCAAAAAGATATTTCAAACCTTCAACTCTATTTTCTAAATTTAGGTTGTCTACAGAATCAATTTGACTCTCAAAAACCTTTTGATTAATTTGAGAAAACAAATTGAAACTAGATAACAATAATAACGAAAGAAGAATTGCTTTATTAGTCATATGTAATTGTAAAGTTACAATGACTAATCCGAATTATGATATCTAATCTTCTTTTCTTGGTGGATCTAATCTAATATCGC
>CBFIGU010000085.1:0-10452 GCA_965662165.1 Psychroflexus sp. | reverse complement strand
TCTACTGGAGCTGGAGCAGAAGTACAAAGACCTTTAGCCACGGTAGTCATAGGTGGCTTAGTGACCTCTACGCTACTTACATTAATTGTTCTTCCAGTCTTGTACGCAGCTTTTGAAAGAAAAAATAAAAAAATGAATGTATCTCAATCAACGCTCAATTTAATTTTAGTAGGTGTTTTTTGTCTTGGTAGCGTGTTTACAAGCTACGCTCAAGAAAGTGAATTAGATAGCCTTAAAACCTTAATGCTAAATAACAATAAAGGTCTAAAAGCTTCAAGTAAACGTATTGAACAAAGTAAATTAGCAGAAGGTGAAGCATTTACATTTAGTAAATTACAACTTTATCAAAATTACGATGAATCTGAATTAGACCCAATTGCTAACCAACCTTTTTATCAATGGGGCGGAGTGCAAAATTTCGATTTTCCTACGGTGTATGCTAAGCGTTTAAAAAGAAATCAGTCCATCACGAAAGTAAGAAATATTGAAAACGAATTAAACATTTGGCAACAAAACAGGAATCTAGAATTAGTTTACCAAAACCAACTGGTTATTCTTTCAAAAATGAAGATTTATAAAGAATTAGATAGTGTTTACTCCGATTTTTATAGAATGGCGAAGCGTAGGTTTGAAGAAGGTGAGTCTACTTATCTGGAAAAAATAACAGCCCAATCTAAGCAAACTCAAATTGAAAATAAGTTACAATTATTAAAAGCAGAAGCTAGAAATAATCAATTGCAGCTTCAAAATTTATTGCAAACAGATGAAGCTATACAATTAAAAAAACAGAAAGTAGAACGTTTAGATTTTGAAATTAAAAGCTTGACAAACCATCCAAATGTAGCCTTAAAGGAAGCAGAAAATAATCTTGCTGAGCGCGAACTCAATTTAGCTAAAAATGAATTGTTACCGGGTATTTCGGCCAGTTATTTCTTAAGAAGCAATCCTAGTATAGATCAAAATTTTAATGGGTACCAAATAGGTATTAATGTTCCTCTTTTATTTTTTGGCGATCGAGCAAAAATAAAAGCCAAGAAAATGCAAACCGAAGTAATCCAACTAGAGCAAGAACAAACCCAATTGGATTTAAAAAATCAACAAAATCAATTAATAAACCGAATTACGGCACAAACAGAAAGTTTAAATCGTTTTGAAGAAACCCAACTCGCTGTAGCTAACGAAATTTTAAAAACAGCCGAAAGCAGTTTTAAAAATGGAGAAATCAACTTTTTTCAATATGCGCAAAGTGTAGAAAATGCACTTCAAATAAAGTTAGAATACCTTGATTTATTAGCTATTTACAACCAACAAGTTATTCAACTGAATTATCAAATTTTAAATTAAACTCATGAAAAATTCAATTTTATATATAAGCCTAATCGCAAGCCTATTTTTTATCAGTTGTTCTGAAAGCGAAAAGCAAATAAATGAGAATACAAAAGAACAGCAACAGACGCATGATCAAGATCATGAAAATGAAATTATTCTTACTCAAGCTCAATTTGAACAAGGAAATTACCAAATAGAAAAAGCTAAACCAAGAACATTTTCTGAGGTGTTTAGAGTGACAGGTAAAATTGATGTACCTCCAAAAAATAGAGCCTTGGTAAGTTCGTTTTTTAGTGGTTTTGTGAGTAAAACAAATTTATTAGTAGGCGATGTTGTAAAAAAAGGGGATTTGCTTATTCAATTACAGAATCCAGATTTTATTGAACTTCAACAAACTTATGCAGAAAAACAGAGTACGCTAGATTATCTGGCTTCAGAATTTAACAGGAAACAAAACTTACTATCTGATCAAGTAATTTCAGAAAAAGTTTTTCAAAAAGCAAAGAGTGATTTTATGAGTATGCAAGCTCAGGTTGAAGGTCTACAAAAAACCCTAAAGTTGATGAATGTAGATACAAACGCTGTGCTTTCAGGAAAATTTACAGATGCCATTCAAATTTATGCTCCCATTAGTGGTAAAATAGCCAAAATTAATATTGCGCAGGGAATGTACTTGCAACCTTCTACTCCAATTATGGAAATTTTAAACACAGACCATGTTCATTTAGAGTTAGACGTTTTCGAAAAAGATATTCTCAAGGTGAAGGTTGGCGACACTTTAAATTTTAAAATTCCTGAAATATCTGACCAAAATTTTAAAGCTTATGTTCAATTAATTGGTGCTGAAGTGACTGATAACAGAAGTGTTCGCATTCATGCACACCCTGTTGAAGAAGATCATAACTTTGCCGTAGGAATGTTTATTGAAGCTTTTTTCGATTATCAGCCGAATACTCAAATGGCTTTACCAGCAACTGCCTTTGTTGAAAAAGAAAATAAAATGCATGTTTTACAGCTTCGTAAAAAAACAGCAGATGCTTATCATTTTAAGATGCTTAACGTAAATGATGTAAAAGAACAAAATGGTTTTAAAGCGCTAAAAACAAAAGAAAAATTAGCAGCAGACCAACTTTATTTAACAAAAGGTGCTTTCGACTTAGTTTCTGGCGAAGGCGGCGGACATGATCACTAAAATAATATGAATAAAGCTGAATTTACCCTATTAATTGCTGAAGACCAGAAAGACATTCAGAAGCTTCTGTATCAAGGTTTAACAGAAGATGGATATGAATGTTTTTGTGTTACAAATGGTGAAGAAGTATTAGAAATTGTAAAGAAAAAAACTTTTCATCTTATACTTTTAGATTGGATGATGCCCAAAATACAAGGTATTGATGTTTGTAAGCAACTTCGTGCACAACACGATTATACTCCAATAATTTTTTTAACTGCAAAAGATACCGTTGAAGACACTATTGAAGGTTTAAAAAGTGGAGCAAATGATTATGTGAAAAAACCATTTAACTTTGAAGAATTACTGGCTAGAATTGAAGCTCAAATACGATCGCACTTCAATATAGACGAAATTCTTGAAATTGGGAAGCTTCAAATCAATATGAGCAAACATGAAATTATATTAGATAATAATTTAGTAAATTTAACTGAAAAGGAATTTAAGTTCTTAGCATTTTTGGTTAGAAATAAAGGCAATGTTTGCGATAGGCAATCTATTATTGAACAAGTTTGGGATATTCATTTCGATTATGATACGGGTGTATTAGATGTATATATGAATGCTATTCGAAAAAAACTACAACTAGAAAAAAATGAACTGATCAAAACTATACGTGGAGTAGGTTTTATGGCAATAGAAGAATGAAATTATCTATAAAAAATAGAATAGCTATGTATTCCGTAATTGGCATTGCGGGATTATCGCTTTTAATATTTATTGCTATCTATTTTACAGTAGTAAAAACTGTCTATGGTGAAGTTGATAAAGACCTATTTTTTGAAGCAGAAAAACACAAACAGGAACTTTCTTTCACTCAGGATAGTTTGTACTTTACCTATAAAGATGAATGGTTAGAGCGTGAACACTTAGAAGTTGAAGTCTATCCCCTTTTTGTAGAGCTTTTTGATAAAGCTGGTAATAGTCTAGATAAATCACCGAACTTGCAAGGCAGAAATTTAAAACTAAGTAGACAGCAAAAAGAGTTTCAAATAGTAAATACCACCTTAGGAGCAAAGAAAATAAGACAAATACAATTTAAGCTTCAGCAAAAGGATAAAATTAAAGGCTACTTAATTATTGCTGCACCATTAGACCATGCTGAAATGGTTTTAAACACCTTAAAAAACACCTTACTTTTTATTTATCCTATATTATTAATTATTACATTTTTTACTTCTAGATTAATCTCAAATATTACCATTAGACCTATTAGGAAAATAGCTAAATCAGTTAATGAAATTAATACAAATAATCTAAATGAACGCGTACCCGTAAATATTAACGGAGACGAATTAGAAACCTTATCTACATCAATTAACGATTTCTTAGATAGGATAGATGAGTCCATAAAAAGAGAAAAAAGATTCACGGCAAATGCTTCTCATCAATTAAGAACTCCATTAGCTGTCTTAAAAGGAAATTTAGAAGTACTAGTAAGAAAGCCAAGATCTAATGAAGAGTACATTAAAACTATTCGAAACAATATTGAGAAAATAGATGCAATGGCAGATGCAGTAGAAAAACTATTAATATTAGCTAGATTGAATAATCAAAATAAACAGCAAATAGAAACTGAAACATTTTCTTTAATTAAAATGATAAAAGGGAATTTAGAAGACTACAAAAAGCAAATTATTCAAAAAAAACTAAGGTTTAATATTAATGAACCAGAAAATGATTTGTTTACTTCTAACAAGACTTATTTAAATTTCATATTAGATAATTTAATATCTAATGCTGTTAAATATGCTTTCGAAAATACATTAATCAGTATCAAAATAATACAAAAACCATCTTTTTTGAACATCGAAATTTGCAATAAAGGTCCTAAAATTCAAGAAGACGAATTCAATGAAATTTTCAATCCTTTTTATAGAAACAAAACTCATGAAAATAGTGAAAAAGGTTTTGGAATTGGTCTGGCTATTTTAAATAAAGCATCAAGACTTCTCAATGCAGAAGTAAAAGTAACCTCATTTGAAACCACTTGTTTCAGTATCAAAATCCCAAATAAAAGCTAAACTTAAGATTCGCTTAAGAATCGTTCATCCCTAAAATTTGAGTTCTTTTTAGCCGTTACTTTGTAGTAAAAAGTAACCTTATGAAGAATTTATTTTTATACCTTTTTTTAAGCCTAAGCGCTTCATCGTTTGCTCAAAATTGGAATTTTGATTTAGAGCAAGCCAAAACAAAAGCACAAAAAGAACAGAAAGATATCTTACTAGTTTTTTCAGGTTCAGATTGGTGTGCTCCCTGCATTAAACTAGACCAAGAAATTTGGCAAAGTGAAGAATTCAAAAATTACGCTAAAGATAAATTGGTATTGCTAAAAGCAGATTTCCCTAAGCGAAAAAACAACAGACTACCCGAAGAGCAACAACAAAAAAACAATCTATTAGCAGAACAATATAATCCGAACGGACATTTTCCATTCGTGGTTTTACTCAATGCCAATGGTGAAGTTGTAAACCAATTAGGCTACAAAAATTTATCACCTGCAAAATATATACAAGCCATCTATGGAAAGTAGAATTTACCTTATCGTATTTGTACTGCTTGGAAGCATTGCCCAAAGTCAATCTATTTATAAACGTGACTTAGGCTTGATGGGGAGCGATTTTGACATTACCGTGGTAGCAAAAAATCAAGAAGAAGCTAATTTTTATATCGATATGGCTGTAGCCGAAATAGAACGTATTGAAAATTTAATTTCATCTTGGAAAACCACTTCGCAAACCACAGCCATTAATCGAAACGCAGGCATACAAGCTGTAAAAGTAGATGATGAATTGTTCCAACTTATAAAACGTTCCATTGCAATTTCTAAAATAACAGATGGTGCTTTCGATATTAGTTTTGCGGCTATAGACCATATTTGGAAATTTGATGGCCAAGAAAGCAACTTACCAAATCAGGATGAAATTTTAGCTTCAGTTGAAGCTATTGGTTATCAAAATATTTTTTTAGATGAAAAGAACTCATCTGTATTCTTAAGTAAAAAAGGGATGAAAATTGGTTTCGGAGCCATTGGTAAAGGCTATGCTGCAGACCAAGCCAAAGCACTTTTAATAAGCAAAGGAGTTGTTGGTGGAATCATCAATGCTTCAGGAGATATGAATACCTGGGGAAAGCAACCTTCGGGAATTCCATGGAAAATAGCCATTACCAATCCTATGGACAAAACCAAAAACTATGGCTTGTTCGAACTTGATAATCAGTCCGTAGTAACTTCTGGAAATTACGAAAAATTCACCATCATTCATGGTGAGCGTTATGCGCATATTATAGACCCACGTACAGGAATGCCAACTAAAGGAATTTTAAGTGTTAGCATTTTTGCTCCAAAAGCAGAAATGGCTGATGCCTTAGCTACGTCTGTCTTTGTAATGGGAACAGATGTTGGCTTAAACATGATTAATCAACTTCCGCAAGTGGAAGCTATTATTGTTAAAAGCGATGGTAGCATAGTCACTTCAGAACATATAAATATAACTCCAAAATGATAAAAACACTCACAAAACTGACGCTCATTAGCTTCTTCTTTACTTCCTGTGTGGCCGTAAAGGAATATGAAAAAATTAACTTGAACGACCCTGATATGAAACTATCAGAACGTGACTTGGATAAATACAAATCTACTTTTCAGTCTTATCGCGAAGCAGCAGCTGGTGCAAATGGTGGAAAAACTGGTGGCGGTTGTGGTTGTAATTAAACTCTTCCTATGAAAAATACAATTTATTATAGCATTGCTTTTCTAATCACACTTTGTGCTGCAGCACAAGAGAATGAAAACACAGAATATAAAAAACGTGTACTAGAAACGATGGAAGTTAACTTGCTTTCTAGTTACTATTCGCAAGATGGAGAAAACGCAGCAGTTACAGGTGGTCGTGGGACAGAAGAATTGACTGACTTTGCTCCTTCTATCAATATAGCTATTCCATTAAATGATGATGACGTTCTAGCCATAGATGCAACGGTTTCGGCTTATACTTCTGCATCTTCAAGCAATATCAATCCCTTTGATGGTAATCAAGCAGCAGATCCTTTTGTTGCTTCTACTGGAGCTTCAGGAAGCGACACTTGGTTTGGAATGACTGCTAATTATTCGCATTCTTCAGACGACAGGAACACAGTTTTAAGCGGTAATGTTTCTTTTGCTAACGAGTATGATTACACATCTTTTGGTTTCGGTGGAAGCATCACCAAATTATTCAATCAAAAAAACACAGAACTTCAGCTAAAAGCCAATGTCTTTTTTGATTCTTGGAGACCTCAATATCCTATTGAATTTAGGGATAGATTCAATTTGAATGATTATGAATATTTAGGTGAAATCAACTACGGCTCTAATTATACCGAATTTACTTCGTTAAACAGAAATTCTTACAGTTTGGGTATCAACTTTTCGCAAATCCTATCAAAGTCTGTTCAGACTGCATTTATGGGCGATTTTGTGTTGCAAAATGGTTTGCTTTCTACACCACACCAACGGGTCTATTTTGCAGATATTGAAGATACTTTTATTGAAAATTTTGCATTAGGGAATGACATAGAACGTTTGCCGGATACAAGAACAAAAATTGCACTAGGAAATAGAACTAATTTTTATCTCAATGAAAATTTTATTCTAAGAACTTATTATCGATATTACACTGACGACTGGGGAATTGATTCGCATACCTTTAAATTAGAAATGCCTATAAAAATTGGGTTTAATTACACCATTTATCCTATGTATCGCTACTATACACAAACAGAAGCAGATGCTTTTGGAGCTTACAACACTCTACTTTCAACACAAGAATTTTACACATCAGATTTTGACTTAGCAAATTACGATGCGCATCAATATGGATTGGGCTTTAAGTATTACGACCCACTTGGTAAATTCAAATTGGGTGGTTTTGGATTAAAAAGTATCAATTTAGAATATAATTTTTACCAAAGAAATACGCAGAATTTCACAGCGCATATTACTTGTTTGGGTTTCAATTTCATAGCAGATTAAAAAATATAATAGAGAACAGTAGTTCTTGATAATGAGCGTGATTAATAAGCTCTAATTAAAGTAACTCAAAATAGTTATTGAGTTATCAAGCTAAATTTTTCATGTAAAATAATTGAATATTTTAGTATGAAAAGCATATATAAAGTTGCCTTTTAAAAATTAAAATAATGAACAAATCGTATTCAAAAATATATCGACTCATGCATTGGGCCATTACTATACTATTTATGCTTTTGTTAATTACTATTTTCTTAAGGCTAACTTGGATGAACAAGCAACACATGGCCGATATTATTGGGAGCTTTCTTAATGAAAATGGACAAGTTTTATCGGAAGATGAATTAATTGTTTTAGCCAAGCAAATTAGGGAACCCATGTGGCAGTGGCATGTGTATTTGGGATATGTATTGGTTGGGCTGTTTAGTTTACGCTTTGCCCTACCCTTTTTCGGAGAAATGAACATTCAAAATCCATTCAACAAAACTTTAAGTACTAAGGAAAAATTCCAACGATGGGTGTATGTTATTTTTTATGTATGCGTTGTTGTTTCTTTAGTAACCGGTTTACTCATTGTGTTTGGCCCAAAAGAATTTAAAAAACCGGTGGAAGAAATTCACGAACTTTCCATTTACTATTTACTAACATTTATCGGAGTTCACTTAAGTGGAGTTTTGTTAGCCGAATTCACCCAACAAAAAGGAATTATTTCAAGTATTATAAGTGGTAAAAAAACTTCAGATCAATAATTTAAGTGATGAAAATTAACGGTTTGTATTTAAAAAGCAAAAGGTTTTGCACACTAATTTTTCAGTGTTAAAAGGCTACTAATTTATGTATATTTCATTCATAGAGCTCACTAAACCCCATTTTTTATATTCATCGTTTTGGCCAGTTTTTCCCTATATTTTTCTTCAATTACTTTTCCAAATTTTGCTTTGTCAGTTCTCAATAATTCCATTTCTTTTCCATTTGCGATTGTCGGATTCAAATCCCTTAAATGATTGTCGCTCCATATTCCTAACTCTATAATTATTGGTGTCAATGCTAATCCTTTCTCTGTTAGAAAATAAATATTTGACTTTTTATTATTCGGAAGTTTGGTTTTAATAACAATTCCTAAATCTTCAAGTTGTTTCAATTTTGTAGTCAATATATTAGTTGCTATACTTTCGTCACTTTCTGTGAAGTCCTTAAAAGTTTGCTTATTCTCAATAAGGATCTGTTTCACGATAACAAGCATCCATTTATCACCTATAATGTCTAAAGCTGAAGTAAAAGGGCAATTGCATCTAAATTTTGTTTCCATTCTATTTAATCACTTTAAATAAATACAAAGATAACAAAATATAATTTTTACTTGCAAAATGAAATTAATTATAAATATTACTTGCTTTTTAAAAGTAATATTGTATTATTGCTTGCTAAATACAAGTAATAATAATTTATAAAAATGAAATTAATGAAAAAAGTAATCACAGTATTTATGTTGGCAGGCATTCTTGCTTCCTGCAACACAGCAAAGACAAATGCAAAAAGTGAGTTTAAACAATCAAAAGAAAAAACAATGAATAACAAAGAAATCGTAGGCTCTTTCTTGGGTGCTGTAGCCAAACAAGATGCAGAAAAAATGCGAAAATTTGCTAATGCAGATTATATTCAGCACAATCCTTTCGTTCCAACTGGACTTGAACCGTTCATAAAACTATTACCAGTTTTAAAAGAACACGGAACTTATGCCGAAAACGTTCGACTATTTCAAGATGGCGATTATGTATTTATGCACAACATTTGGAAAAATGCAAAACCATTTGGTGCAGATGAAATGGTAGCATTTGATATTATACGTGTTGATGAAAACGGAAAAGTGGCCGAACATTGGGATGCAATGACCGTTTTAGTTAAAGAAACTGCAAGCGGAAGAACACAAACCGATGGACCAACAACCGTTGAAGATTTAGACAAAACCGAAGCCAACAAAGCTTTAGCCGTTGCCCTTATTGAAGACGTTTTAATGGGTAAAAATCCAAGTAAGATAACAGAGTACATCAGTTCAGAAGAATATCATCAGCATAATCCACAAATTAAAGACGGATTAAACGGAATTGTAGAAGCTGTTGAATATCTAACCTCTCAAAACAATATGTTCAAATACACTAAAATCCATAAAGTATTAGGAGAAGGTAACTTTGTACTTACAGTAAGTGAAGGCGAATGGAATGTTGGAAAAAAACATGCATTTTATGACTTGTTCAGAATGAAAGATGGTAAAATCGTAGAGCATTGGGATGTGATTCAAGAAATACCTACAGAAGGATTGGCACACAATAATGGAATGTTTGGCTTTAAAAATTAATAAAAATGAAAAATATAATCATCACAGGAAGCAGTAGTGGATTCGGTTTAAAAGCAGCCAAAGATTTTGCTGATAAAGGCAACAAAGTATTTGCAACAATGCGAAATCCAAATGGGAAGAATGCACAAATTAAAGCAGAATTGGAAGCATATTCATCACAAATTAAAGTAGTTGATATGGATGTAACCAATGATAAGGCTGTCAAAGAAGCAATGTCAAATATTCTTGCAGAAGCAGGAAGTGTTGACGTACTCATCAATAATGCTGGAATTATGTATTTGGGAATTACCGAGGCATTTAGCGTTGAACAGGCAAAATTTCAGATGGAAACCAATTATTTTGGTGCTATTAGAGTAATGCAAGCTGTTTTACCTTCTATGCGCAAAGCTGGTTCAGGTTTAATTATCAATACTTCTTCGTTGGTTGGTCGTATGTCGCCACCATTTTTTGGTACTTACACCGCAACCAAACACGCTTTGGAAGGATATTCACAAGCATTGCGTTACGAAGTTTCGCCTTTTGGTG
>CBFIGU010000084.1:0-10728 GCA_965662165.1 Psychroflexus sp. | reverse complement strand
CTTAGAAACAAACCTTTTAATGTTTAAAGGCTTATTTTCCTTACTTGTTTTAACACTTAACAAAGCTACTTCAGATAAATGCTCAATAGTTTCCATTAAGTTTTGCGAAGCTTCATGCAACATATTGAGCATTTGGTTGCTTTCAAATTCTTTAAATTCAATTTTAAACAAGTCTATTAAAGACAGCATATTTGCAGAATGTGAGCGCAAATTATGCGATACGATGTAGGCAAAATTCTTTAGCCTATCATTTTGTAGTTGTGTTATATCATTAATTCTTAACAAATCTAATTCTGCATTTTTACTTGCTGTAATATCAGTGATAAAACCATCAAGTCTTACTTTACTTCCATTTTGATTGTAAATATATTTTGCTCTATTTCTAATCCACTTCAAATTATTGTTAGCATCTATTATTCTATATTCTACATCGTATTCTCCTTTTAGGTTTAAAAGCTGTCTAGAATTAAGAATTTGGTCTATATCATCTGGATGAACAAATTTTTTCCATATGTTTGGATCCTTCTCCCATTTTTCAACTGATACCCCATATATTTTTTCTATTGAAGGTGTTATGAACATCAATTTGTAACTCGGCAACTTTATAGACCATACCACACTTTCAATTTCATTAAAAATGCTTTTTAATTTTTGTTGTGTGTCAATGAGTTCTTGTATGTTATTTCTTTGGTCTGTAATATCTTGAACAGTACCATATAGCTTTTTTACTTTACCTTTGTTCTTTTTAACAGTACCTATTGCTCTTACCCATTTACTGTTTCCTCTTGCAGTAATAATTTCAAGTTCAGTATCATACGATTCTCCTGTTTTTATTGAATTTTCTACAAGTTTTGTAATTTTTTCTCTGTTTTTACCTTTTCTAAAAAAATTTATTGCTTGTTTTAATTCTATATTATAATCGTCATCAACTTCGTGTATTTCTTTAGTTGATTTTGACCACCTGAGCTCATTGGTTGTAACATCTAATTCCCAAGCACCTACTTTGGCCATTTTGTTAGATTGCTCTAAAAAATCTTTTATATAGGTTAACTCTTCTTCAATTTTTTTTCGTTCTGTAATTTCAGTAGAAACACACAAAACCCCATTTTTTGACTGGCCAGGGTGTTTGTAAGGCATTTTAATGGTTTGAAACCAACCTAAAGTGTTATCCTTTTTAAGGATTTGTATTTCGGGAATAAATAATTTTCTATTATTTTGAATTACTTTTTGGTCAGCAGATCTATAATTTAATAACAACTCTTTAGGTGTATTGGTACTTGTAGGGTCTTTACCAATAATATTCTTTGGTGATAATCCAAAAACATCTGCTGCAGCTTTATTTACCATTAAAAACTTTCCTTCCTCATCCTTTGCATAAATGTAAGAAGGAATTAAATCTAATATTTTTTGAAGTTGAATACGGACTTGCTTATTCTCTTCTTCAATCAATTTACGTTTATGTATATTAGAAGTAGAACCAGCTACATGAGTTACTATGCCATCTTTATTTTTAATAGCTGAACCGCGTGTAGTAAACCAATAGTATTTCCCTTCCTTACTTTTAATTCGATAATCTGTAGAAGACCTTGCGTTTTTATCCTGCTTGACTTCTTCTAACTTCTCTTTGACTCTAGGTAAATCATCAGGATGTATAATTTTAAATAAGCCTTCAATATGGTTATTTAAATCACTTTTACTGTAACCGAGTTTTTCAAACCATGTTGAAGAGTAAAAAACTTCGCCTGTTTTTAAATCCCATTCCCAAACATCATCTTTACTGGCTTCAACTGCAATTTTATATTTATTATTTAAAGATATGTAGTCTTGTTTGGTTTTAACTTCATTAGTAATATCGTCTGCAAGCCCTTCAACTATAAAATTTCCTTCTTGACTATGAATACTGGTGCTTCGGTCATGTATCCAAATAATTTCGCCAGATTTTTTTCGCATCCGATATTTAATATCTATTTGCTCATTTTTATGAATATTTTTAAAAGCTTCTTCAACTCTTTGAATATCATTTTCATGAATTAGATCCGTCCATAACGTAGGGTTTTCTTTAAAATCTTCTGGAGAATAACCAAGAATATCTTTAACTCTATCGTTGTGATAAATATTTTTTCTGTCTTTTGAGTACTTATAAACAATAAGACAGGAAAGTTCTGTAAATCGTTGAAATTGCTCCTTCTCTTGTTCTAAAAATAGATTAGCTTTTCTAAGCTCTAGTAGCTTCATCACTTGATTAGCTAACATTTTTAAGGAATCTTTTTGCTCTTGACTTAAGCTGCGTTTTTTATGGTCTATTACGCAAACAGTACCTAAAGTATGACCCTTTTTAGATATTAATTTAGCTCCTGCGTAAAAGATAAATTTATCTTCTCCAGTAACTAATGGATTATTTTTAAACCTTGAGTCTATTGTTGCATTTTTAATTTCGAAGATGGGTTTATCCTCTTTTATAGCATGCTTGCAAAAGGAAACATCTAGAGAAGTTTCTTTTTTATTAAAACCATAACTAGATTTGAACCACTGCCTGTCTTCATCTATAAAACTTATTAAAGCAATAGGCGTATTACATATGGTGCTAGCCAGTCTTGTAATGTCGTCGTATTCTTTTTCGTCTTTACTATCAAGAATCGAAAGTGACTTTAAAAATTTTATACGTTCAGTATCCAAACCTGAGAAATAGTTTTTTGTTATTACTAAAATAGTTTATTTTAAGAGAACCGTAAAAGATATAAGCGTAGAATCATCTAAATTTTGAATTTAGAACCTGATTTTGATAAACTAACTGCTTCAAAAACTTCTTTAGCTTCTTTTTTAAAATCTAGTAAATTCTTATAACGCACTGAATAATGTCCTAAAAGTAAATGTTTAACCTTAGCTTTCTGAGCAATTATACCTGCTTGTTTAGCAGTAGAATGTTTGGTCTTACAACACAAGTCTTCTTGGTCTTCTAAAAATGTAGATTCGTGATACAATAAATCTACATTCTTTATGATATCTACAATTTCTGGTTTAAAAGCGGTGTCTGAACAAAACGCATAACTTTTAGGCGGATCAGGATCAGATGTAATTTTTTGGTAATCTACAGTATTACCTTCTCGGTCTAAAACATCTTTGCTACGTTTAGCCAGATTAAAATATTCGTGATTTACCTTGAATTTTTGAGCTGCTTCAAAATCTAGTTTGCGTTCTCCTTGCTTTTCTTTAAATAAAAAACCATTTGTATATACTCGGTGATTTAAAGGAATGGTTTTCACTGTTAATTTTTCATCTTCAAAAATAAGTTCGCTCTCTTCACTTTCTAATTCATGAAAATGTAATTTGTAACTTGTATAGGATTGACTTAGCTTTAATTGAAGTTGAATTATTTGTTGGATGCCTTTAGGACCATAAATGTGCAAATCTTGCTGTCTATTCATTAAACCAAAAGTTGAAATAAGGCCTATAAGTCCAAAGAAATGGTCTCCGTGTAGATGAGAAATAAATATATGATTAATTCTTGAAAATTTAGCTTTTTGCTCTCGGATTCTAATTTGAGTGCCTTCTCCACAATCTATTAAAAATAAATGTCCCTTCATTTCTAATAACTGTGCTGTAGGATGAGCATTAGCTTTTGGGCTTGCAGAGTGACAACCTAATATGGTAAGTACGGGGCAATCCACTAAAAGCCTAAATCTCTTTCAATTTCTTCCATTTGAATCATATCTTCTGCTTCTTGCATAGTAGGAACAACATTCAATTCTTCTGGAACATCATCTATATTAATGGTATCGTTTACAATTACAAAAGATTTTTTGTGGGAACGATGATGGTTAGAAATATCCAAAAAAGATAATAACTCATCTAATTCAAGCATTTTATATTTTTGAAGATCAATCACCAAATTATTATTTTCAAATTGATGGTGAATACTTCCAATAAAAGATGCAAAATCTTTAACGTTATTTTTTTCATCAATTAAAACAAGATAATTTTCAAATTTCTCTGTTTTCATATATTATTTAATTTTTGAAGCCAATAAATAGATGACAGCCATTCTTATAGCAACGCCATTTTCTACTTGATTTAAAATAATGGCATGTTCTGAGTCGGCAACTTCACTTGTAACTTCTACCCCACGGTTTATAGGTCCTGGATGCATAATACAAATGTTTTCATCTAACTTAGAAAGTCGCTCTGAAGTTAAACCAAATTGCTGAACATACTCACGAGTAGATGGGAAATAGGTAATCTCCATTCTTTCATTTTGAATGCGCAACATATTTGCTACATCACACCAAGCTAAGGCTTTATCTAAATTGGTTTCAACTTTTACTCCTAAACTTTCAATATGTTTTGGCATTAAAGTTAAGGGACCACAAACTTTTACTTCTGCTCCTAATTTTTGCAATGCAAAAATATTACTCAAGGCTACTCTACTGTGCAAAATATCACCAACAATTACCACTTTTTTACCAGCTACATCACCAAATTTTTCACGAATGGAATATGCATCTAATAAAGCTTGTGTAGGATGTTCGTGAGCACCATCTCCTGCATTAATAATAGCTGCGTTAACATGTTTTGATAGAAAAACACCCGCACCAGGATTAGGATGACGCATTACAAGCATATCAACTTTCATCGATAAAATATTGTTGACCGTGTCTTGAAGTGTTTCCCCTTTTTTAACAGAAGATGAAGCGGCTGAAAAATTAATTACATCTGCGCTTAGTCGTTTCTCTGCCAGCTCAAAAGACAATTTAGTTCTTGTACTGTTTTCAAAAAACAAATTAGCAATGGTAATATCTCTTAAAGACGGAACTTTTTTAATAGGCCTATTGATAACTTCTTTAAAGTGATCTGCCGTTTCAAAAATAAGTTGAATATCGGCTTCTGTTATGTATTTAATCCCTAAAAGATGGTTTACACTTAAATCACTCATGGTCTATTTGTATTATTTCTACCGCATCTATGCCATCATTTTCTTTCCATTTTACTACCACTCTTTCGTGGTTAATGGCATCTACTTGTTTACCATTGTAATCTGGCTGAATAGGCAAATGCCTAGAAAAACGTCTATCTATTAAAGTTAGCAATTCTATGGTTTTTGGTCTTCCAAAAGATTGAATAGCGGTTAATGCTGAACGAATGCTTCTCCCCGTGTACAAAACATCGTCTATAAAAACAACATGCTTGTCTTCTACAATAAAATTAATGTCTGTTTGGTTAGCCGATAATGTTTTAGAATTTCTTCTAAAATCATCTCTGTAAAATGTAATATCTAATTTTCCAAATTGGGGTGACTCATCGCCTAATTCTCTTTTTAGAATTTCTTGAATTCGATTGGCAACAAATACGCCACGTGGTTGAATACCGATTAAAACTGTATTTGAAAAATCTGAATAATTTTCAATAAGTTGAAAAGCCAAGCGTTGTAAGATTACATCAATTTCATTGGCATCTAAAAGCTTGTGATTACTCATTTAAAATCATTAAAGTTAAACAAATGTACTTATTTTAATTCACATATTTTAATTGAAATGCCTAAGAAAATAACTAAAAAAACCTGCAAAAGCAGGTTTTAATTAATTGTATAAATTGGAGACTGTATTAATTATTTCCTAGAATTATTGGCATTCCTTCATCTCCGGAGCCTATAACAATAACTTTAGAGTTATTAGACTTTGCAAGCTCAATGGTAGCTTGAATTCCTTTTTCTTTCAAAATATTTGAAGTTAAGGAAGCATTTAAAATTTCATTTGCTCTTGCCTTACCTTCAGCATCAATACGTTGTCTTTCTGCTTCTTGAACCGCTTTAGTTAACCTAAATTCATACTCTAAAGCTTCTTGCTCTTGTCTTAATTTACGCTCAATCGCTTCTTTAATATTTTCTGGTAAAGATACATCTCTAACCAGTATTCTATTCACTTGTATGTATTGGTCTTTAAGTTGTTCTTTCATTTCCATATCAATCTCAGTCTGGATTCCTTCTCTTTTACTTGCATACAATTGCTCAGGAGTATAACGCCCTACAACTGTTCTAGTTGCAGATCTGATTGCTGGCATCAATACACGTTGTACGTAATTTTCACCTTTTTCTTGGTGTAAAAGTCCTAGTTTTTCACGTTGTGGCTCAAACCAAACTGAAGCATCTAAACGAATATCTAATCCGTTAGAAGATAAAACCTTCATACTTTCGTCTAAAGTTTGTTGTCTAACTTCATAAATAAAAACATCATTCCAAGGTGCTACAATATGAAAACCTTCTCCCATAGCAGGCTCATCGGTTACCACACCGCCTCCAAAGCGCTCAAATAGTACGCCAGCTTGACCAGAACTAATGTTTATTGCCGATTTTGATATAATAATAATTACAATTATTGCCACAATTACAACGGGCAACGCAATTTTTGGTAATTTATCCATAAGTATATTTAATTAAATTAATCCTTTATATTTTCTAATAAACCATTCTGTAGACAAAGTTAAGGCTAAAAAAATGAATAGAAATAGGCTATCTATCAAAGATTCCTTTTTTGTGATGCTTTTTTGAATTGGCTTCAATCCTGTGTTGGTGAGTAGATTATTCTCTACTTTTTTAATTTCGTTTAGTCCAAATACTGTTTGAGATGAACTCAAGCTTTTAAGACCATTTAAATCTGGGCCTACAAATTGCTTTTCAACACTATAAGAAACAATATTAAATTTACCCGATTTAGTAATTTTGGACTCTTCTTCAAAAACCTTAAAATCATATTCCCCAGGATTTAAGCCTGCTGTATTAAAGCTGAATTCATTATTAGTATACAACATGGGGTAGGTTTGCCATTCTTTTTGGTCTTGCTTTTTTAGCTGTATGCGTAATTCTACATCTTTCTGAAAAACGTAGTTAACATCGTAAAATTTAGCAGTAATGAAATTTGGTTCACCTTCATAAATAAAATTTTCAGTATTAACCAGCAATCGTTCTTTTGAAGCATTGCTACTAACATATTGCACCAAGCTTGAAATAAATGCATCAAAATTTTTAAATGAATTATTACTGCTTATAAAACTCTGACTCCTCCAACGCCAACTATTTTCACCTTGAAGGATGGCGTTTTTGGTATTTCCATTTTCATAGGTTAAAAGTAAAGGTGCTGTAGTCTCTAAACCATTAATTTTTTGAAATAAAAGTGTTTGAAAAGGGGTTTTTAAACGCAAACTTCCAAATTGATTACTCAATGGCGGAAAATCATCAAAATTTAAATCTTCTACTTGGTAACTTGAAAAGTCTGAGTTTAAAACCGGATAATAATTCTCATTTACTGAAGTGATTTCTTTATTGAAAAAATCGAATTGAGTATTTAAAAATTGATAATCTGTCTTTTCTCCAGTAATTAGTAAACTACCGAGCCTTTTAAGCTTAGCCTTTTCCATTAAGGATTTAAAATTAGAAGAAGGTTGATAATAAATCAGCATTTCATAAGACTCAATATCAATTTTATCTTTTCCTACTAACTTTATTTCGACTTTACGTTGTGGATTACTTTCAATACTTCTTTTTAGCATGGCTAAATCAGGATGAAGCACAGAAGAAGCTAAAAGTACTTTGGCACTTTCATCAATTATTTCGACACCAAATTGAAAGCTATTGTTTTCTGTAAATTTTTCTGAAGTTAAAGGCTTCAACTTAAGTTGATAATTTTGTAAACCTATTTGATTGGCATCAACTTGAAAATTGATTTGTTGACTCGATTTATCAGACGTGAAATTAACCTTTTTTGAAGCGATTAATTGATTATTCTGATAAAGTTCTACTTCAGTTTTTACATTGTTTGTAGCTGTTGAAGAAACAAAAGCTTCTACAGGGAATTTATTGTTTAAAAATGAATATTGATTTACATTCACTAACTCAATTTTGGTATCTAAAACCGATAAAGTATCGCCCACCACAAAAGGGTAAACTCTTAATTTTTTTGATTTAGACCATATTGTATAATCTGGACCGTAACTTTGATTACCATCTGAAATTAAAATGAAAATATCCTGATTTGGATTAAAAATCTCACTCGCGGATTTAAAAGCCTGAGTTAGGTTAGTTTGTTGGTCTTTAAAATCAAGATTTTTTAGTTCTTTTACCGATGAACCAAACGTATACGCATGAAAATTGAATTGATCTTTTATTTTTTCATTAGCTTCAAAATCATAGATTAAATTAGACACAGCAGTTGTATCTCCTAAATGAGCAATAGATTGTGAATTATCTACTAATAAAACAAGATTTCTTTTTTCAATTTGTGTTGTTAAACGCTCAATTTTAGGATTGAGCAATAATATTCCAATAGTTAAGTATGTAAAAAAGCGAAGTATAACTAAGATGTAGTTAGTTGCACTTCGCTTTTTAGTTTTATAAAAATATTGAAAATAAGACAAACCTGATGCAATGAGAATAATGCATATGATTAATGCGATGCTTTGGTTTGTCATCAGTAAATTTGTTTAAGTTAACATTCCTCCATCAACATTGAGTGTTTGACCAGTAACGTAAGTACTTAAATCACTTGCTAAATAAACGCAAGCATTAGCTACATCTTCTGGCAAACCACCTCTTTTTAAAGGTATAGCTTGTCTCCAACCTTCTACCGTTTTTTCGTCTAATTTGGCCGTCATTTCTGTTTCAATAAATCCAGGAGCAACTACATTACAACGAATGTTTCTAGATCCTAATTCTAACGCAGTAGATTTTGAAAAACCAATTACACCAGCCTTAGAAGCAGCGTAATTTGCTTGTCCTGCATTTCCTTTCACTCCAACTACCGAGCTAATGTTAATAATGCTACCACTACGTTGCTTTAGTAAAGGTCTTAAAACAGCTTTAGTTAAATTGAATACAGAATTTAAGTTAACTCTAATAACTTCATTAAAATCTTCTTCAGACATTCTCATCATCAAGTTATCCTTGGTAATTCCAGCATTATTAATTACTGCATCTATGCTTCCAAAGTCTTTAAGTACATCTGCAACAAAATCTTGAGCTTGTTGAAAATCGGATGCATCAGACTTGTAAGCTTTAGCTTTTACTCCAAGTTTGGTTAATTCGCTTTCTAAATCTTGAGCGGGTTGAACAGAAGAATGGTAAGTAAACGCAATATTGGCTCCGTGTTGAGCAAATACTTGAGCAATGCCTTTACCAATTCCACGGCTAGCTCCGGTTACAATTACGTTTTTGTTTGCTAATAATTTCATAGGTCGATGTATTAAATATTACAAAAGCCTTTTAGAACTAGATTTAGTTCTAAAAGGCTTTTATGAATATGATGAAACTAGCCTAAAACTTCGGCTACTTTTTTTCCAATTTCAGCAGGAGAATCTACAACGTGAATTCCACATTCACGCATGATTGCTTTCTTAGCTTGAGCTGTGTCTTCGCTTCCACCAACAATAGCACCAGCGTGCCCCATTGTTCTTCCAGCAGGTGCAGTTTCACCAGCAATAAAACCAACTACTGGTTTTTTACTTCCACTCTCTTTATACCAATTAGCAGCATCTGCTTCTAACTGACCGCCAATCTCACCAATCATTACAACACATTCTGTCTCAGGATCGTTTACTAATAACTCAACTGCTTCTTTTGTTGTGGTGCCAATAATTGGATCTCCACCAATACCAATTGCCGTTGTGATACCCAAGCCTTGTTTTACTACTTGGTCTGCTGCTTCATAAGTTAAGGTACCCGATTTAGATACAATTCCTACTTTTCCTTTTTTGAAAACGAAACCTGGCATAATACCAACTTTTGCTTCGCCTGGCGTAATAACACCTGGGCAGTTAGGACCAATTAATCTACAATCTCTGTTTTTTATATAATTAGAGGCTTTAATCATGTCTTTTACAGGAATTCCTTCTGTAATTGCAATAATTACTTTAATACCTGCGTCTGCCGCTTCCATAATAGCGTCTGCAGCAAAAGCTGGTGGTACAAAAATAATTGATGTATCTGCTTTGGCTTCTTTAACTGCTTCTGCAACTGTGTTAAAAACAGGTTTGTCTAAGTGAGTAGTTCCACCTTTACCTGGAGTTACACCACCAACAACGTTGGTGCCATAATCAATCATTTGTTGTGCGTGAAATGTACCTTCACTCCCAGTGAAACCTTGAACTATTATGTTAGAATTTTTATTGACTAAAACGCTCATTTATTTATATTTTTTGTGAAACAAAAGTAATTTTTTATAAAGACTAATTAAAGCTTTTAACTGAATATTATTGTGGTTTAATTTGGAAAAAAAGAGTATAGATTATCTACATTAGCATCGGTAGGTTGAGAAACGAAAAATCCTTTATACAACAAATCGTCTTTCAATTCCCAAATACAAATAAAATCTGCAAGTGGTACCATATCTTCTTCTTCTACCATTTCTACTTCATAAGAAAATCGAATTGCTACTTGATTGTTTTCTTCAATAACGTGAGAAACAATGGCGTGCATACTCACAAAAGATTTTCCCATTTCTAAAACTAAGTTTTTAAATGAAGTATAATCTAAATTTAGAAAACCTGTGCTTCCATTCCATTTTACTTGCGCGTCTGGATGAATATACTTTTTGAAAACGGCTTCATCTTTGTAAAAATCGGAAGTAAAAAATGACCTGACTAATTCTTTATTTTTAGACATTTTGCTTAAGCTTTTGTATTAGTTTGGGTAACTGCGTAACGGCAGCCACTTCTTTAAATTTTATTCTCATTTTTCCAGCAGGT
>CBFIGU010000083.1:0-10886 GCA_965662165.1 Psychroflexus sp. | reverse complement strand
ATACTACCTTCAAATGGCAAATTTCCAACTAATGAGTGACCAACAAAATTTCGATAGTGATCAATCTGTATATTTTTAAAAGTTAAGTCGTTTACAAAGAAATCTCCTTCGGTAGGTAAAATTAATCCAGAAATGAGTTTTAGTAAGGTAGTTTTTCCAGAGCCAGAAGTACCATCTATAAAAATACGGTCTTTTGTTTTTATCTTTAAATTGATACCATCTAGAGATTTAGATGTAGCATTTTTAAATTTTAAACCTGTATTTCTAAGTTCTAACTCTAAATCTGTATTGTCATTAAATGGTGTAATTCCTCCGTAACGTTCTAAGTTAAGATCATTTACAGCACCAATTTTTTCTAAGCCAGTAAGTACATCATATACATTTTCTAAACCTAGAATCAGTTTTTCAACAGAATTTACCATTAAAATTACAATTACTTCGGCTCCTACAAACTGTCCTATATTCATTTGTTGATTCACAACCAACAGACCACCAATAATTAGTAAAGCTCCTACTACCAAAACTTTGAAACCAATCATTTTAAAGAATTGAATACGTAAAATCTTAAAGTGGTTTTCTCTAGAATTAAGGTATTTAATTACAATATCATCATGTTTGGATGAAGCGAGTTTTGCGCTACCTAATACTTTAAAACTTTCGGTATTCCTAGCTACTTCTTCTATCCAGTGTGCAGTTTGGTATTTATATTTAGATTGTATTAAGCTCGTTCTTAACCCTTCTGGCGCACTAAACTTAAAAACCACATACAGTAAGATGACTAAAAAAACACCAAACAAAATAAAGAATGGATGGTAAAAAGAAAGTAAAATTAACCCAAATAAAATTTGAATTCCAGATGTTGAAAAATCAATAAGCATCTTTGGAATTCCTTTTTGAATCGTCATGGTATCAAAAAAGCGGTTTGCTAATTCTGGCGGATAATTTGAACCAAAGGCTGTGGTTAAAATTCTTGGAAATCTATAAATAAATTCAAAGGATGTTTTAGTGAATAATCGCTGCTGTAAATCTTCCGCAACGCGCATTTGCATATAACTTAGTAAACCCGCAAAAATTACACTAATTAATACTAAAGTTATTAGCACAATCATTGTTATTCTAAATTCACCTGCTTGAATAAAATTGATAATAGCTTGTATTCCCAAAGGAAGTGAAAGAGAAACCACACCCGCAAAGGCTGCATATCCTAGAATTAAATATATACTTCTTAACTCAAATCTAAGCAGCTTAAACAGCCGTTGTAATGGACCTGGATTGTTAGTTGAGTTCATTTTTAGTATGTTTAAGTTGGTTGGTTAAAAGAAGCTTAAAAAAATCTACGGTTTGCTCTGCCGTTGTACAATTTGTGATACTTTTAAAATGCATAGCTAAAAAGTGCTGGTGTAATGCACCATCTAACAACAAAGATGCCAAGCTTTTTGCATAACTACAATTTTTATCTACATCTTCAATCATATCTTTTAGTCTTATTACTAAACGCTTATAAACTTTAAAAAAACCTTGCTTATTTTCTTCGTCTACAGACTTATTATGGTAAGCTTTTGTAAATTCTGATATCACAATTTCACGCAAAGCAATTTGATCTACAGATGTATTAAAAAATGAATTATTAGGTGTTCCTGTAACAATTTCTACTGCTTTAAGCAGTTTAGGAAATTTATCTTCTATAGAGTTAGTTGCTAATACTAAGCTATATTCCATATAACTCCAATATAAGGATGTAATGTACAATAAAAATTTGTGCTTATTTTCAAAATAACGATAAACTGAACTTTCTGTAGATTCAATAGATTTGGCTAGTTTTTTAAAAGTAAATTGTTCAAAGCCAATTTGATTAATCAACCTTATACCTTCTGAAACAATAGACGAACCTAATGCAGAACTCTCTGGATCTTTTAAATATAACTTTTCGTTTATTTGAATGCGAATGTTACTTAAAACATCTTCCATAGTTAAATATTAATACATACAAATTTAATAGTAATACTATTATACACAATAGTGTTACCAATTATTTAACTTGTTAGACTATAATTTTATAAAGCAGATGTGATATTAATTATGACAACAAAAAAAGCTTCAGTTTTCACTGAAGCTTTATCATATATAAAAAAGATAATCTAATTAATCGCTTAATGCTTCTGCACCAGCTACAATTTCTAATATTTCATTAGTAATAGATGCTTGTCTGGCTTTGTTATAAGATAATTTTAAATCATCTCTTAATTCTTTAGCATTATCTGTTGCTTTGTGCATTGCCGTCATCCTAGCACCGTGTTCTGATGCAATTGAATCACGTAAAGCTTTAAACAGCTGCATCTTCAATGATTTAGGAATTAACTCCTTAATGATTTCTTCTTTTTCAGGCTCAAAAATATAATCCATTTGAGCTGAATTTGCATCAACATCATTTTGGTCTTGACTAATAGGCAAGAAATCTTCAGTTAAAACAATTTGCGTACCAGCATTTTTAAAATGATTGTATACTAAAACTACCTTATCATAAGTTCCAACTTCAAAGTCATTCATAATTTTTTCAGTAAAATCTGCAACATCTTGATAAGTCAATTTGTTTACTAATTCTTCATTATGATAATCTATGATATAACTTTTATTGTTTAAAACTTCATGAGCTTTTTTACCGATGGTAGCTAAAGAAATACTTTCATTTTTAAATTCACCTACAGCAAGATTCTTTATTTGTTTTACAATATTTGAGTTAAATGCACCCGCTAGACCTTTATTTGATGAAATTGCAATAATTAAAATATTTTTTACTTCTCGCTTTTCGGTTAATGGACTATTGGTTTCCCCATCTAAGGAAGCACTCAAGTTTTGTAAAAGTTCAGTTAGCGTATCTGCATAAGGACGCATTTTTGTAATTGCATCTTGTGCTTTATTTAATTTTGCAGCAGATACCATTTTCATAGCACTGGTAATCTGCATGGTTGAACCAACAGAACTAATTCTATTTCTTAACTCTTTTAAATTTGCCATTACGCTACTTTTTTACAGGAAATAAACGAAATTAATCTTCATATTTAGAAGCAGCTTCTTTAGCAGCTTTTTCTAAAACACTTGTAATTTCATCATTAATTTTACCTGATTTTAAAATATCAAGTTCTTCTCGATATTGAGCATCTAATAAAGACAAGTAATCTTTTTCGAAGGCTTTAATATCTTCTACAGGAACATTACGCATAAGGTTTTTTGTACCTGCATAAATTACTGCAATTTGCTTTTCTACTGGGAAAGGATCTGATTCTGCTTGTTTTAAAATTTCAACATTACGCTTACCTTTCTCAATAGTGTTTAGCGTAGCTGCATCTAAGTCTGAACCAAATTTAGCGAAAGCTTCTAACTCACGATATTGTGCCTGATCTAACTTTAAGGTACCTGCTACTTTTTTCATAGATTTTATTTGCGCAGAACCACCTACACGTGATACAGAAATACCCACATCAATTGCTGGACGAACTCCAGAGTTAAATAAATCTGATGTTAAGAATATCTGACCATCTGTAATCGAAATTACGTTAGTAGGAATATAAGCTGAAACGTCACCAGCTTGGGTTTCAATAATTGGGAGAGCTGTTAAAGAGCCACCACCTTTAACTTTACCTTTAAGTGATTCTGGTAAATCGTTCATTTCTGAAGCAATCTTATCGTCATTGATAATCTTTGCTGAACGCTCTAATAAACGTGAGTGTAAGTAGAAAACATCACCTGGATACGCTTCACGTCCTGGTGGTCTTCTTAATAATAATGAAACCTCACGGTAAGCAACTGCTTGCTTAGATAAGTCGTCATAAATAATTAAAGCTGGTCTACCTGTATCTCTAAAATATTCACCAATAGCTGCACCGGCTAATGGAGCATAAACTTGCATTGGAGCCGGGTCTGAAGCATTTGCAGCAACAATAGTTGTGTAAGCTAAAGCACCTTTATCTTCTAATAATTTAGCAATACCAGCAACGGTTGAAGCTTTTTGACCAACAGCAACATATATACAATAAACAGGTTCCCCTGCATCATAAAATTCTTTTTGGTTTAGAATGGTATCTATACAAACTGCTGTTTTACCTGTTTGGCGGTCACCAATTACTAATTCACGTTGACCACGACCAACAGGAACCATAGCATCAATAGATTTAATACCTGTTTGCATAGGTTCAGTTACAGGCTCACGATAAATTACACCTGGAGCTTTACGCTCAATTGGCATTTCGAAAGTTTCACCTTCTATAGCGCCTTTGCCATCGATAGGATTACCAAGCGTGTTTACTACTCTACCTGTAATACCTTCCCCAACTTTAATAGAAGAAATTAATTTAGTTCGTTTTACAACATCACCTTCATTTACGTTAGATGAAGAACCTAAAAGTACAACACCAACGCTGTCTGATTCTAAGTTAAGAACCATACCGCGTAAGCCGCCTTCAAATTCTACTAATTCACCATATTGTACGTTGGTTAATCCGTAAACATTGGCAATACCATCACCAACACGAAGTACTGTTCCTACTTCATCTAGCGAAGCTTCTGATGTAAAACCAGATAATTGTTTCTTTAAAATTGCTGATATTTCAGCAGGTTTAATTTCTGCCATAACTTTGTATATTAATCGGTAATTTTATACCTCTAAACTTTATTAATTAACTAATTCTCTTTTAACCTTATCTAATTGTGTAGCCACACTTGTGTCGTACTGCAAATCATTAATTTTAAGTACAAATCCACCTAACAATTCTGGATCTACATGAACAGTTAAATCTGCTTCATTTCCTGTTAAGGCCTTAATTTTAGATTGTACTTCTTTTTCTAACTTAGCATCTAAAGCAACTGCTGTGGTAACTTCTGCACGCTGAATATGATTAGCAATCTCTACCATTTCAACAAAAGCTTGAGCTACTAAACCTAACAACTTTATTCTGCCATTAGTACAAAGCACCTTCATTAGTTGCAATGATTGCTCACTAGAAGATTTAAAAATTGCTTTGACAATTTCTAACTTTTTGCTTTCTTCAATCACTGGACTAAGCATTACAGACTTTAGCGACTTGCTAGCCGAAAGTGTAGAAACTACTAATTGCATGTCTTTAAAAACAGCATCGGTTGTTTTGTTCTCTTCGGTTATACTAAAAAGTGCTTTTGCGTAACGTTTTGCAGCAGGTTTACTCATAACTACTTAGTTAAGTTTAACTTCTTTAAGCATTTTCTCTACCAATCCTTTCTGTGCTTTTTCATCTTTTAACTCAGACTTTAGTACTTTCTCTGCAATTTCTACAGACAATAAGCCTACCTGAGACTTCAATTCTTTGATAGCCATTTTCTTTTCAGACTGAATGGTAGCTTGTGCTTTCTCTATCATTTCTGAAGATTTCTTTGCAGCTTCCTGGCTAGCTTCGTCCATTAAGCGCTTTTTCATAGCTTGAGCATCACGCAACATTTGGTCACGTTCTTCTCTAGCTTCCTGCATCATCTTCTTATTATCTTCTTTAAGGTTCATCATTTCAACCTTAGCTTGTTCTGCAGCCTGAAGTGAATCGTTTATGGTTTTCTCACGCTCATCTACCGCCTTCATAATTGGCTTCCAAGCAAATTTAGTGAGCAGAAAAACAAGTATTAAGAAGACAATGATTTGCCAAAAAAACAATCCGAAATCTGGGGTTATTAATTCCATATTTTAAGTCTTACTAATTTTTAATAATAACAATCATCTTTAGCCAACCGCTAAAGATGATTGTTGTTTTCATTTGTTAAACAGTTAAAACTCCTAAAAGAGCTGCAACTACTCCAAATAAGGCAACACCTTCTACAAGTGCAGCAGCAATAATCATTGCGGTTTGGATTTTTCCTGAAGCTTCTGGTTGACGAGCGATAGCTTCCATGGCAGAACCACCGATTTTACCAACTCCAATACCAGCTCCTAGAACTGCCAATCCAGCTCCTAATGCTGCAATACCTACGTGTAATAATTCCATAACGAAAAAAATTAAAAATTAAAATTAAAATTAATGATGCTCATGCTCTTCTACTGCCATTCCAATAAATAAAGCTGATAACATCGTAAATATAAATGCTTGTAAAAAAGCGACTAATAATTCCAAAACTGAAATAAATAATGCAAACGGTACCGATATTCCTGCAACACCCGCATTTTCTAATATAAATATTAAACCAATTAAACTTAAGATAATAATGTGTCCCGCTGTAATGTTAGCAAACAAACGAATCATTAATGCAATTGGTTTTATAAATACACCTAAAACTTCTACAATTGCTAAAATGGGCTTTACCCAACCTGGTATTCCTGGCATCCAAAAAACGTGTTTCCAATAATCTGAAGTACCATTAATTAAAATTAAAGCTAAGGTAAATAAACCTAAAGCAACGGTAACTGAAATATTACCGGTAACGTTGGCCGCACCTGGCAGTAATCCCAATAAATTAGTTATCCATATAAAAAAGAAAACCGTAAGTAAAAAAGGCATAAAGCGCATAAATTTCTTTTCACCTATTTGCGGTCTAGCAATTTCATCTCTAACAAATAACACTAAAGTTTCCATCATGTTATTAAATCCTGATGGAGCTTGTTTTGATTTTTTATAATGCTTGGCTAATTTACCAAAGATTAAAAACATTAAAATAACGCTAATAAATATAGCCGCAACGTTCTTAGTAATCGATAAATCTAAAGGAGCTGTTCCGTTTACTACATGATGCTCTTCATCAAAAACAACTTCTGTTTCGCCCTCATTTAATTTATAAATGGTCTCGTGTGAATTCACAAAACGCATTCCGTCCTTTTCTACAATAACTTTAGCTTCTGCATCATGATGAAACTCGCTTGACATAAATGTAACCAAACCAGCATCTGTGTAAAGTATAACCGGTAAAGGCAAAGTAATAGAAGCGTCATTGTAATCGAAAAAATGCCATCCATGCGAATCTCCAATATGATGCATAATCATATCTGTTGGATTGAAATCTTCACTAGAATCACTTTCGCTAGAAAAAGAAAAAGATGTGGCTGTAACCAATAACATAAAAGCAATACATGTATGCTTCAAAAAATCTACTTTTAACATGGATTTCAACGGCTTAAATTTCATATAAAATTCCGTGCAAATGTAGGTTTTTAAAATATAAAAAAACACAGTTTTTATAAAAAAAAATAACCTAGTCTAAGGCTTGTAAATTAAGGAGTTAAAAAGGAAGTTAATCTAAAAATATAATTTTTATGGAAAGCGTTAATTTTTTGAATTAATCGAATTCAGAATACCAATTGCAGTAATAACTTCGTAAATTAAAAAAATGAAGTAAGGCAAAAAGAAAAACATAATGGCAGCAAAGCTAGGCTTAATTTCTGCTAAAAATCCTGGTAATAAAAACAAAAAACTTCCAAAGCCTTTTAATAAAATGAGTCCCATAAACGCAAATCCCACTTTATCTTCTGCAAAATTATGCACAAGTTTTAGCAAAGCAACCACAGCAAATGTGCTTATCATAAAAAATAATGCAATACCTTCTAAGGCGTAATAGGTTTGCAAACTTGTATTTTGAACTACAAGCAATAACAAAAAGTACAATGCTAAATTGCCAAATAAAATCTGTATGGCTTGTTTAATGTAAAAATTCATATTATTCTAAAAAACGTTTTAAAGCAACGATTACATGTGTTATGGCAGCCGCTACACCAATTAAAGATAAGCCTACAGTAAACCAGGGAAAAGAACTTGTTACTTTTTGATCTAAATACATTCCTAGCCAAATAGACCCGCCAATAATAATGGTCATTTGTAGTGCAATCCCCGTAAAAAAGGCCCAATTTTTAAGCGGTTCTTTCTTCTTTTCCTTTTTGTTTTGGTCTTCCGTTTTCTTCATTAAGTGATTTTACAGCACCTTTCATTTTACAAGATGCATTAAACACGGCTCCTGGCTCTATTGCAAGTTTATCGGTTACCACCTTTCCTTCAACTACAGCAGTAGATTTTAAAGTAAGCGTCGCATTAACTTCAATCTCACCTATAAATTTACCTTCTAAATCTGCGTATTCGCAATTGATGTTTCCTTCAACCAGACCTGTTTTACCTATCACAACTTTTCCTGCCGTGGTGATGCTTCCTTCTACTTTTCCTTCAATTCGAAAACTTCCTTGCGATTCTATATCACCTCTAAAGGTTGTACCTTGTGCAATTTTGTTTTGTTCTTTCGTTAAGTCTTCCACTCTTTTATTTTTTTTATTTCCTAACATAAGCTACTGAATTTTTAAGTAATCTTCTAAGGTTTTATGCATTTGCAAAACAGCATAATTTTTGTTGGTTATTGAAAAATAATCCCATTTTTCTGATGCAACATCTTTTTCAATTAACAACTCTGCCATTCCTTTACTTCCTAACCTGCTATTAAAACCATGTAATATTACAAAATTATTTGATGGATTATAAATATCTACCGAAAGTTCTATTTGTGTGTAATTTAAATTTTCTAAACCTGACTTTAATTGATTTTTTACATCTTCTAATTCTGCTAAAGTATAGTCTTCTTCTTTAAAATAATAAACCAGTTTAAATTCGTCTTGATTGGTATCGAGCTTAAATTTTTTGTTTCGCATGCTGCTGCTTAAACCGTTTATCAATTCTTGAGCTTTTTTACCTTCTTTAGTTTGCGGATGGTCTAAAGCAAGCTGTTCTAAAGATTCCTTATAAGCTTGATAACCCAACATTCTTCCTTTAACCTGCGCCTTTAATAATTTGAATTTGGGCAAAATTGGTGTTGCCGTAAATTGGTTTTCCCAATACATACACTTTTCTAAAAGGCCTTTTAATTCTCTATTTTGAAATTGTTTGTATAATCTTGCGTAAACTTGACTAGGGCTATTTTCATCATCTCTTAGACTTCTTGGATTCAATAAAATTTCAGCATATCTAGAATCGGGATGCTCTTTAATAATTTTCTGTTTCCAGTAATTGGCTTCAGCTTGATTTTCTAAATTCATATAAGCTAAATACAAATTGTACTTGGCTGGCAAGATTAATTTTTCATCTAGGTTTTGAAAGTCGAGCAACTTTTTAAATCGATTAATTGCTAATTCGTTTTCTTTAAACTTCTCTTTATAAATTACTCCTAACTGAAAATAAGCATAGGAGCGTTCGCCATAGATACTATCTATGAGCTTTTCATCTTTTGGAATTTGAGCTACATAGGTTTGTGGATCGAATTGCGGATCGTTAAACATTGAATCTTCGTCTTCTTTTGTTGCCGACTCTTCTTCATTATTTTGGTTAGCTTTTTGAGCATCGAGTCGCCAATTATCAGTTAAAGCAATATCTCCCCAAACTTTCTCGAATTTTACTTTACCACTGGCAACTTTTGCTTTGTTATAAAAGTAGAATTCTGCTGCGTTAAGCTGGTTTCCCTTCCCGCTCATTCCAGAGTTATTTCCAAAACCACCAATTTGTGGTGCTGCTGTATTAGCAAAACGTTCTTCTCTTTCTTGCTGAGCAAATAAACTTTTAGCTTCTTCTTTTAAAACGTTAGTGTAGGCTTCAAAAAAAGAGATACGTTCTTCTTTAGACATTTCTACCAAATCTATGATGCTATCCGTTTGGTTTGCAATCTCTTCATATTTAATTACTTCGTCTAAATTCTCTCTCTTTTTTTTGATTAACCTAAATTCTCTTGTGCTACGATCTAAGTACGTCATGGTGCTATCGTAGTAAGAACCAGCTGTTTTATATGAAGCTTTATCAAAATAAATTTGAGCAAGATTTAAGTAATCCCGAGAACGCAGAAAAGTGCTTTGTGGTTCTTCTCTAAGCGACTTATTATAATAAGTAATCGCATCTTCTATAGACTGAATTTTCAAATAATGCTCAGCAAATTCAAAATAAAAGTAATCTAAGAAATTTCGGTTTTCCCAGTTTTCTTCTAATTCGCTAAAATATTCAGTAACATAAATACTGTCTTTTGCCTGATAATCTTTATTCTTAAAAATTTCCATTATGGAATGAACCATGTAATCTCGTGGCGGTTTTCTTTTTAAATCGATAACCCGCTGAAAGTTAACATTAGCCGAATCTTTATTTTCAAGTTGATTATAAAGTTGCGCAGTAATGTAAGTCCACCTTGCTTTTTCGTCAAAAGTTTCTACTAGATTTGCTGCACGTTGCATTGGTTCTATGGCTGCATCGTAATTTTCTAGTTTAATTTGAATTGCCGCAATAGTAGAATAGATTTCTACTAGGTCTACAGGAAGAAGATTCGGACTACTTGTTAATAAACCTTGTAGATTTTGAAGCGCCGTCTCATCGTAATTTAAACGCATATTGGTTTTCTGCAACCAAATTTCTGCTCGACTAAGAATTTCTGAATCTGGGTAATGGTTTATAATAAACGAAAAAGCATCTTTAGCTGGAATAAGGCGTTGATCGTAATAACGGGCAATTCCTAAGAGCAAATAAGCTTCGTCTACCTGAAAGTTATATTCACGACCACCCATAAACATAGAATGCTTTTGGATGCCTTTAGTAGCTTTTAATTCTGCATTGCCAAAAAACTGGTTTAGGGGCACCGTGTCATTCCGATCTACAGGAACAGTTAACATTCTTTCTACTGGAAGGACTTCAAAATAGTGGTCTTGTGTTTTTTGTTTTACATCTTGTATTCCTTTTTCTATTTCAATATTTCCGTGATACAAAATATTGTAATAGGTATTCATTGCATGGAAGTTCCGATTTAAAAATTTATTTTCTTTTCGAGAACAACCTACAATTAACAACAAGAAAATTACGGTTATAAAACTAATTCTGTACTTCTGCATGCATTTTACTTGTGTATAGCTAACTCAAAAAATAAGATAATAG
>CBFIGU010000082.1:0-10934 GCA_965662165.1 Psychroflexus sp. | reverse complement strand
GCGACAGTAACCATTGTAGATCAATTAGCTCCAATACTTACAACGCAAGATATAACTATAGATTTAGCTGGAAATAATTCAATTAGTATTGTGCCAACAGATGTTTTAGATCAAGTTACAGATAATTGTACTGATGCAAATTCTATAAGCTTAAGCCTGGACCAAGACAGCTTCACACAAGTAGGAACTTATACTGTAAACTTAACTGCCACAGATGCAAACGGAAACAGTTTTTCTGAAACTGCAGTAGTTACAGTAGAAGACACACTTTCTAATAATAGTTTTGATTTTAATAACAAACTAGTTATTTATCCTAATCCGGTAAATCACAAACTTGAAATTAAAACCGATTATATTATTAAAAAAGTAAGTGTTTTCAACACGGTTGGAAAGAAAGTAATGCAAGCCAATAGTAAAGAGATTTTAGTACAAAATCTAGCTTCTGGTCTGTACATTATTAAAATTACCAATACTGAAAACCAGACTAGTATTAAAAAGTTTATAAAGCGTTAATTTTTTTGGATGTTGATTTTTAACCCCAATGTTAAACATTGGGGTTTTTTTGCCTTATATTCAAATCAATTCGCACTTAAATTTGATGGCATAATTAATATCTTTACCCATTCAACACCAAATTATGTCCACCTACGTAGATGTTATTTTACCCCTTCCGCTTAAGCAGTTATTCACTTATGAAATAAGCGATGAAGAGATGGATAAAATTGAATTAGGTATGCGATTAGCAGTTCCGTTCGGAAAAACTAAAGTCTACACTGGTTTAGCCGTAAAAATTCATCATCAAAAACCACTTCACTACGAAACTAAACCCATCGAACAAGTATTAGATGATTCACCAATAGTTACCCAAAATCAACTTCAGTTTTGGAAATGGATTGCCGAATACTACATGTGCAGCCTTGGTGATGTAATGAAAACTGCTTTACCAAATGCACTTTTATTAGAAAGTGAAACCATTATAGAATGGAATTCATCTACAGATATTCAAGTTGAAGAATTAGACGATGAAGAGTTTTTGTTATTTGAAGCGCTTCAGAAACAAAACTTATTAAAGATTCATGAAGTCATGCAAATTCTAGAAAGAAAAACAGTTTTACCAATTGTAAAACGCATGGCAGAAAAAGGAATCTTAATTTTAAATCAAGAATTAAATACTAAATATAAACCTAAACTAAAAAAATACATTCGTTTAACAGATGCAAATTCAACTGAAAAGGCACTCCCCGAATTATTGGAACAGTTAAGTTCTTCGCCTAAACAAAAAGAAGCTTTACTGAAGTATTTTAATTTTTCTGCCAAGACCAAAAAACCAATTACGGCTAAAGATTTGAGCGAAAAAGCAGATGTTTCTGCACCTGTTGTTAAAGCTTTAATTAAAAAGGAAATCTTTGAAGAATATCAGGTAAAGCAAGACCGCATTGATTTTTCTATAGCCAAAACCAGAAACGCATTTCAACTTTCTGATGCGCAAAAAGATGCCATGCAAGAAATTGAAGAGCAATTTAAATCTAAGAATGTTTGCTTATTACATGGTGTAACTTCTTCAGGTAAAACAGAAATTTATATTCAACTTATTGAAAAAGTACTTCAAAAAGGAGAGCAGGTTTTGTTTCTGTTGCCTGAAATTGCACTTACTACGCAGTTAATTAAACGTTTACAAGCCTTTTTTGGCGAAGAAGTTTTAGTTTTTCATAGTAAATACTCACAAAATGAACGGGTTGAAGTTTATCGACATGTTTTACATCAAGACAAAGGAAAAATTGTAATTGGTGCGCGGTCATCCCTATTTTTACCTTTTAAAAATTTAGGATTAGTAATTGTAGACGAATCTCATGAAACCAGTTTTAAGCAATACGATCCTGCTCCACGCTATCATGCAAGAGATGCAGCTATTGTTCTAGCTTCATTTTTTAAGACTAAAACTTTACTAGGAAGTGCAACTCCTAGCTTAGAAAGTTTAGCTAATGTTAAAGACCAAAAGTACGGCTATATAAGATTAGACAAACGCTTTGGAAATGTCTTACCTCCTCAAATTGAATTGGTAGATATAAAAGAACTTTCAAGAAAAAAGCAAATGAAAGGACACTTTTCAAAACCCCTATTATTAGCCTTAGAAAACTGTATTAAAAGTGGCAAACAAGCTATTTTGTTTCAAAATAGAAGAGGCTTTTCTCCAATTTTAGAATGTAATACTTGTGGTCACTCACCACAATGTCCAAGCTGCGATGTAAGCTTAACCTATCATAAACACAATAACTCTTTGCGCTGTCACTACTGTGGTTACAGCATGGCTATGCAAACTAAATGTTTAGCTTGTAGCAGTCCTGAAATTTCTACTAAAGGGTTTGGTACTGAGCAGGTTGAAAACGAATTACAAGAATTATATCCTGACTGGAGAATACAACGCATGGACCACGATACCACAAGAAGAAAAAATGCTTACGATAGAATTATATCTTCTTTTGAAAATCATGAAATTGATGTTTTAGTAGGAACGCAAATGCTTACTAAAGGATTAGATTTTAGAAACGTAGACTTAGTTGGAGTAATGAATGCCGATAGTCTTCTTAACTTTCCAGACTTTAGAGCAAATGAACGTTGTTTTCAGTTACTTGTACAGGTTGCTGGTAGAGCTGGCCGAACAGATAATCAAGGATTAGTTTTAATCCAAACTTATAATCCTTATCATCAAATCTTACAACAAGTTACGACCAATGATTATCGAAAAATGTTTAAAGAACAAATGTATGAACGTAAAAATTATCAATATCCACCATTCTTTAGATTGATTAAATTCACCCTAAAAGGAAGAGATTTTAATCGTTTAAATGAAGCTTCAGATTGGTTGGCAACCTACTTAAAACAACATTTCGGTAATCAGGTTTTAGGTCCTGAATTTCCACCTGTGGCAAGGATTAAAAATAAATACCACAAAAACATTCAACTAAAAATAGCTCCAAAACAATCGGTAATTAAATCGAAAAATAGAGTGCAAAAAGTCCTAAACAGTTTTGAAAATATTGGTCAGTTTAGAAGCATTAGAGTGGTAATTAATGTAGATCCTTATTAAGGTTATTATCATTTTAATAAATAATTAAAACTAAATTTAATAGACATAACTTATAGTTTAGTATTTTTGTACAAAATTATAATTATGACTATTACCCAATTACAATATGTCTTAGCCGTTGCTGAATATAAAAATTTCACTAAAGCAGCAGAGAAAATTTTTGTTACTCAACCTACCTTAAGTATGCAAGTGCAAAAACTTGAAGAAGAATTGGGAGTTAAGATTTTTGATCGTTCAAAAAAACCCATATTACTTACACAAGTTGGTGAAAATATTGTGCAGCAAGCCAAAAACATTGTTAACGAAAGTAATAGAATTCAGGATATAGTAGACCAACAGAAAGGATTTATTGGAGGTGAATTTAAACTCGGCATTATTCCTACGATTATGCCTACTTTGCTTCCAATGTTCTTAAAAAACTTCATCAACAAATATCCAAAAGTTAATTTAAAGATTGAAGAAATGACAACGCAGGCTATGATTAATGCATTGCGTGATGGACATATAGATGCAGCTATTGCAGCAACACCATTAGTAGAAGATGATATTTTTGAAAAACCATTGTACTACGAGCCTTTTGTAGGTTTTATACCGCCGTCCCATCGTTTATTTAAAAAGAAGAAAATAAATGCTAAAGATTTAGATCCAGATGAGTTGTTGCTTTTAGAAGATGGCCACTGTTTTAAAGATAACATATTAAACATTTGCAAAAGCAATAAACTCTTGCAAAATGATAGGTTTAATCTTGAGAGCGGTAGTTTTGAGACATTGATTAAACTCTCTAACGAAGGTATGGGAATGACCCTTCTACCCTACTTACACACGTTAGATTTATCTGACAAAAATCAAGAAAATCTTCGCATGTTTGAAGAACCTAATCCTGCAAGGGAAGTAAGTTTAATACACCATAAAAGTGAATTAAAAATGCAAATTATTAATAAATTACACGAAGTGATAAGTGGTGTTGTTCGTGGAGCAATTGCATTTCAGAATGTAAAAATCATTAGCCCGAAACCGAACTAACTATTCATCTTTTATACATCGAATTGAAGCTCCACCAGCTTGAGCATGGCTTGAATTTTGAGCAGAATTAAGATTTATACCCATATCTTTTCCATTCATATTTTCACTTTCTGAAGACCAATAATAACCAAACAAACCTTCTGAGCCAACCACTCCATTAGAATTTCCACGATATCCAGGCATCGTAAATTTTAATGCACTTTGAAAAGCTCCTTGAGCACTATTTAAACTCCAAGAATTAATTTCTTCAGTAAGTTCTTGCGGAGTTGGAAGTCTAAAGCCACAAGGACATGGATTGTTAATTGCATCTAAACCAGCCCAGGCATTTTCAATATTAGCAGTTGTCCAAATTGGCAAACCTGTAATAAAATCACCATTGGCAGGTTGGGTTGTACTAGCAGTTTCAGTAGAAGTATTAGAATTCCTTTGCTCATGGCCATCTGCTCTTCTGCCCCACTGGTATAAATCTCCAAAAGCTCGATTATCATTAATAGAATTAGCAACTCCATTAGCACCTAAGTTTCTATCCATCCAAACTCTTCCCGTAAGTGGATTGGTCACTTCAATGATTTCTGTTGAAATATCTGTGCCGACGATGCCTGTATCAAAAAAGATGGAATTTCCTTCAAGTTGCGTTTCATTCAGATTTGCAAAAAGTGTAGCTTTATATGAAGTAGATGGTAATAAATCACATAATGGATTTGTATTTTGAATTTGTACGTCGTACCAATTTTCTTCTTGATCATCTAAAGAAGTTACTCTAACTTGGTAAATTGCATCAGAATTTTCTGCTGTAATGTTTACAAAAGCCCGATTTTGACTAATAGAATATACTTCTTCTATTTCAAAGTTCAATTGTATTTCTGCTTCAATTTCATCATCAGAATCAGAAGAACAAGCAAACAACAAAAGGGTTACCAGACTTAAAAAGGTTATTCTTTGTAGCAAATTTTCAAAATACTTATTATGCATATTAATTAGTCTTTTATTATTGTTTTTCTTCCATAAACTGAATATCATACAGTTGTAATCCAGATGCGGGAGCTACATGCTCTAATTTAATTTTATTGCTGCCATCTAAAGTCTTTTTTACAAAATCTAAATCTATTATTCCTTTCCCTAAATCGATTAAAACACCCATCATTAATCTAATTTGATGTCTTTTAAATCCATTGCTTTTAATGCGCAAAACATATGATTTTTCTGGAAAGAAATTAGCGGTATAATATGTGTTTTCTTCAATTCTACAATAATCTATTTTGCCTGTAGTTTGTGTAGTTGTTTTCGGCCTGAATGCATAAGAATAAAAATCGTGTTCTCCTTCAAATAAATGAGCTGCTTGCTTCATTAAATTTAAATCCAAATTTGATTGTATGGTGGTAATGAAAGGCGCACAAAATGGGTGAACTTTATTAGGAAAAGTAAAAAAATAAGCATATTCTTTCTGTTTTGCATGCTGAATGATATTAAACTTTTCATCTACAGGTTTAATGGATAAAGCTCTAATATCTGCAGGCAAATTTAGATTAAATCGCTCAAAAAAATCTTCAGGTATATCGGCTTCATAAACAAACAACTCTACATAGGTTTTATTTACAGAAACCATAGCATCGGTTCTTCCAGCAGCAATAACTTTTGTCCTAATTTCAGGTAAAACAAAACCAAGTGTTTTTCGTATTTGATTTTCTACTGTTTTAACATCAGGTTGTTTTTGCCAACCATGGTAACGGAAACCTAGGTATTGTAATTCAATTAAATAATAATTCATTTTCCGCTTCATAGCAAAATTTAAAAAAATGCAATCTAAGCATATCTATAAAATATAGAGCTTAAAATATTGGCTTAATTTTAATGATGCAATTTATCCTTAGCATGTATTTTTGTATCAAAAAAATGAAACTTACCTTACAAATTGCAGCTGTTTATAACTTACTATGGGGCGCTTGGGTTGTATTATTTCCTACTCACTTTTTTGCATTAGTTGGAATGGAAATTCCTAATCAACTTTTAATTTGGCAAGGTATGGGAATGGTAATTGGTGTTTATGGTTTAGGCTATTGGTGGGCTTCTTATTCGCCAATGCGACATTGGCCAATTGTAGCTGTTGGTTTTTTAGGAAAAATATTTGGTCCCATAGGTTTTGTTTTTAATTACGTACAAGACTTAGTACCATTCGAGTTTTTTTATACGCTTATAACTAACGATTTTATTTGGTGGATTCCTTTTGGATATATTCTATGGAAAGTGCATCAAGATTATAATTGGAAACTAAAAGAATAACATCATTAACTAACCTAAATACCAATACCAATACCAAGTAGTTAATAGTGAGATTGGAATACCAATAGCAGCAAACATACTGGCTAAATTAGGTTTCAACTTGTATTCTATTGCCAATAGAATTCCTGTTACCATGGGAGCCATTGCCGCTTCTAAAATTGAAACCTTAAAGATCAAAGAAGTTGGATTTGCTATGGGTAAATAAATAAGATAAATTAATAAGGGAGCTAGCATAAGTTTATAAATTAAACCGATACTTAAATTTTTGATTTCTAAATATTTAGATTCCCATTGCAGTTGAGTACCAATTGAAAATAAAGCTAATGGACTTAAAGTGGCTCCCAGTTGTTCTAAGGTAAAATGAATAGCGGTTGGTACTTCCACAAAATTGAGAAAAAGCGCCAAAATAAAAGCCAAAAATGGTGGAAACTTAATAATTTTCAGGCCTAATTGTTTCCAATTTGCATTTCCACCAGAATAATAAATTGCAGTAAATATTCCTAGCGTAGACATAACCATGAAACTACCAGGCTGATCGGCTAAAATCCCATATTGCAAAGCTTCTTTTCCATAAAATAATTCTAATAAAGGAAAGCCAACAAAAGAGGTGTTGCCTAAACCGCAACATAAAATTAAACATCCTACTAGAGACTTATGCCAATTCAATAACTTTCCTAATCCTACAAACAAAATAAGACTCATTCCAAAAACAAGCCACGGCATTAAAACAGGAAATAGAATTTGTAAATTAAAATTAATTTCAGGAATAAAACGAAGCGAAAGTGCAGGAAGAGAAACATAAAAAATAAAAGCATTAATACCTACATGAGCATTTTTAGGAAATTGTTTTAGTTTACTTAAACCAAAACCAGCTGTAAAGCAAAAAATAATAAGTAGTAAGTTTCCCATATATTGCTTTTTAAAGCGCAGCAAAACTAACTAATTAAAAGATGAATTGGCTAGCAAAAGTATATATGCATCTGGTAAATACTAAAATTAGCTTTATTTTATGAAGCGAGAAGGTTTCGCTAAAAATCATAGAATTATTTTTGAAATTTATAAATAAAATGGATTTAAGAATTTTTCAATTACTCATCGATTTTGGACTAGTTGTCTTAATCTTTTTAGTACAACTTTGTATTTATCCAGCTTTTAAATATTTTGAATCCAAAAATTTACATACTTGGCATAAAGTCTACACTCCTAATATTACTTATGTAGTATTTCCACTAATGCTAAGCCAATTGATAATAGCTGTTTATTTTGTGTATGCTAGCTTGATGTTAGTAGACTGGTTGTACTTGGCTATAGTTGGCCTGACTTGGTTAAGCACCTTTACTTTTTATGTTCCCTTACATCAAAAAATTAATTCAGCTAAATTTACTAAAAAGGACCTTTTAAAATTAGAAAAAGGGAATTGGTTTAGAGTATTTTTATGGATATCAATTTTTGCAATTTCATTCATACAATTTCTTATTTATTAGTTTGCTTATACATGTATAAGAAATAATGATGCTAGGATTTGGAATTTCGATAAATAATATGTATAATGTCAAACTGTAGTATAACTATACATATATTTTATGAGACAACTAAAAATTACCAAGCAGGTTACCAATAGAGAATCAAAATCGCTAGATAAATATCTACAAGATATTAGTAAAGTTGATTTGATTACCGCTGAAGAAGAAGTTGAATTGGCGCAAAGAATTAGAGAAGGTGATCAAGTTGCTCTAGAAAAGTTAACCAATGCTAATCTTCGTTTTGTTGTTTCTGTTGCTAAGCAATATCAAAATCAAGGTCTAAAATTGCCAGATTTAATTAACGAGGGGAACGTTGGACTTGTAAAAGCAGCAAAACGTTTTGATGAAACACGTGGATTTAAATTTATTTCCTATGCCGTATGGTGGATTAGACAATCTATCCTGCAAGCTTTAGCAGAACAATCTCGTGTGGTAAGATTACCGCTAAACAAAATTGGCGTAATCAATAAAATTAATAAGATGTTTTCTCATCTTGAACAAGTAAATGAAAGACCACCTTCTGCATCAGAAATTGCGAAAGAGTTAGAGATGAGTGAATCTCAGGTAAAAGTAGCCTTAAAAAATTCTGGTAGACATTTATCTATGGATGCACCTTTTAAAGAAGGTGAAAACGATTCTAATTTGTATGATGTGTTGAGTTCTGCCGAATCTCCAAATCCTGACGATAAGCTAATGCAAGATTCGTTAAGTATCGAAATTAATAGAGCTTTAGATACTTTGTCTCAACGTGAAGCAGATGTTATTCGTTTAAATTATGGAATTGGAAATCAACCAGCGATGACCTTACAAGAAATTGGCGATACCTTTGATTTAAGTAGAGAACGAGTTAGACAAATTAGAGAAAAAGGAATTAGAAGATTGAAACATCAATCTAAAAATAAAATGCTTAAGAAATACCTCGGATAAATTTTTGATTTGTTCCGAATGAAAAGCCTTTTGATTTTAAAAAATCAAAAGGCTTTTTTATAATTACTACTTTTTAGTAAAAACTTATTTTAAATCTGGACGTGTTGGCCTTACTTCAATTTTACTTGGTAAAGTCCTTGGATTCATTTTAAAAACATCAACCACTAACTCTCCAATGTCTTCTGGTTGAATCTTCCACGCATCGCTACTATCTGGTGTGTTTCCATTAAAATGTGAAGCTACAGAGCCAGGCATAATAGTAGAAACTTTTATCCCATGAGAACGTAAATCTAACATTACAGCTTGTGTAAATCCAGTTACGCCAAATTTACTAGCATTATAAGCAGAACCTTTGGCAAAAAAGTTAGTTCCAGCTAAACTTGAAATAGTAATAAAATATCCTTGTGATTTCTGAAGCGCTTCTACAGAAGACTTAATAGAATAAAAAACACCTGTTAAATTGGTATCAATTACTTCTTTCCATTGCGCGTCTGTCAAATCAATAATATTTTCATAATGACCAAGACCTGCATTAGCAATCATATAATCTAATTGGCCAAATACTGAAACGCATTTCTCTACTGCTGCTTTTTGGTCCTCTAAACTTCTAACATCTGCTTCTAAACCTATCGCTTTTGCGTTAGTTGTAGTTGTTTTATTTAATTCTTCAGCAGCGCTGTCTGCACTTTTCTGAGAACGACTTGTTACGGCAACATGTACGCCTTGGTTTAACAATTCTAGAGCAATGCCATAACCAATTCCTTTACTACCGCCGGTTACTATTGCTACTTTTCCTGAAATATCTTGCATAATATATTTTTTTAGTAAAAGTAAGATATGGAACAAGAATGCTTGTACGATTAAAAAAGATTTAACCCTAAGTCTAAGGAACGGAAAGCAAAATTGAATTATTCTGTTTATGGAAATCTCATCATCTAGGATTTAATATTATATTCAGAAAAAAAGCTTTTGAAAACTTTACATTGTCACAACTCAATTAAATGCAATTATGGCCATCATAGGAAATATAATAAAAGGAGTTATACAACTTGGAAATTCAATTTCATCTGAATCTAATCACCTTGAAAATCAAAAAGATACATTTCACTTTCTCTTAAACAAGGCAAAAGATACAGAGTTTGGCATACATTTTAAATTTGAATCTTTATTATCAGATTCTGATCCTTATCAAAAATTTAAAGAAACTATTCCATATTTTAGTTATGACAAAATGTATTCAGATTGGTGGTATAAACTTCATGAGGGTCAAGAAAATATTACTTGGCCAGGAAAACCAGCCTATTTTGCATTAAGTTCTGGTACTACTGGAAAAACCAGTAAACGAATTCCTGTGACCCAAGATATGGTAGATTCGATCCGGAATGCAGGAATTAAGCAAATTCTAGCTATGAAAAATTTTGACCTACCAGCAGATTTCTTTGAAAAGGAAATAATGATGTTAGGAAGCTCTACTAATTTAGAAAAAAATAATTCTTATTTAGAAGGCGAAATTAGCGGGATTAGCGCAAGTAGGATTCCATTTTGGTTTAAAGGTTTTTATAAACCTGGCGAAGAAATAGCCAAAATTGACGATTGGGATGAAAGAGTACAAAAAATTGCAGAAAATGCAAAAACTTGGGATATAGGTGCTTTAAGTGGTATTCCATCTTGGATGGAATTGATGATGCAAAAAGTTATTGAGTATCATGATGTAAAGCATATTCACGAAATTTGGCCAAACTTACAGGTTTATACTTCGGGTGGGGTTGCTTTTGGGCCTTACGAAAAAAGCTTTAGAAGGCTAACAGGAAAACCCGTTCAAGTAATTGATACGTACTTAGCTTCAGAAGGTTTTGTTGCTTTACAAACCAGACCAGAAACAAGCAGCATGCAATTATTAACGGATAATGGTATTTTCTTTGAATTTGTTCCATTTCAACCTAACTACATTAACCAAAATGGCTCACTTAAAGCCGATGCGCCTTGTATTAGCTTAGCAGATGTGGAGTTACATCAGGATTATGTTTTACTTATAAGCACTGTAAGTGGATTGTGGCGTTACAGCATTGGGGACACTATTCAATTTACAGATA
>CBFIGU010000081.1:0-10996 GCA_965662165.1 Psychroflexus sp. | reverse complement strand
GAGTATATCGTGCATCAACAGAAAAACCATTCTTGAATAGATAACCAAATTGAATATTGTAAGCTTCACCGAGCATCATTTGCCTTCTAACATATTCTTCTGGCGTGTAATCTCTAAAATTGTCTGATGTAGGGTTTACTCTTCCTCTAAAACGGTCTGTTAATACATTGAAATCGTCTCCGTAAATATCGCTTCTTAGGTTAATATCGTTGGCTATATTGGTAACAAAGCTTTTATGATACTCTCCAATTACTGAGAAGCCTTTATATTTAAACATAAAGTCAACTCCAAATTTTGCATAATCTGGCAACCTTTCTTCACCATCATCAAGAACACCATTGTTATTTACATCATTTAAATAAACAATTCTACCACTGTTTCTTCCTCGTCTACTGGTAATTCCATCGTTATAATTTCCTGTAATACCAACAACTAATTTAGGTGTTTGTTCTCTCACCACATCGGCTTGTCTAAACTGACCAAAATTAGTAAACAGCCCGAAGGGTAAAAAATCGACACGAGCGCCGTATTTCAAGCCTCCCCTGTCGTTAGCGAAGACATTGGCTCCATCTCCATTGGTAATTGTTAAATACGGTTTTAGATAAGTGCCTCTACCAGTTCTAAAAGTTCCCTTAGCAAATAAGCCAAACTCTCGAATACTAGCAAATGCTGAAGTTAAACGACTGCGCTCAGGCAATTGCAAAGAATTAGAATTCATAAACAATTCTCGATTATCAGTATAAGTTGCTCGTTGACCAAAAATAAGTTCTACTCTTCTAGCAACTTTGTAAGAAACATAAGCATCTAAAAGGTAATTTCTAGCATCGTCTATATCGCCTTCGCGTTGCACTTCATCTTGTCCCGCTAAATCTAGTTGAAGGCGGTAACCAAATCTTTCGTTTGCAGAATTACCAGAAAGCCGTAAACGCAATCGGCGCATTCTGTAACGCACTGCATTGGCTTGATCAGAATTGTTATACATTTCAGCATCCATATAGGGCTGAATATAACCTTGCAATTTTACTGTACTTCCATTCGTATTGGTAAAGTTATACCCTTCACCAAAAGTATAAGAACTCAAACGGGTATCTTGAGCAAATCCTACTGAAAATAAGGTTAACAGTAAAACAGTAAAAATAATTTTGAATACTTTCATTTTGTTATGTATTAAGCTATAGTTCAAAATTTCCCTTCACTATAATATTTTTATCTTTCATCATATGTTGTCCTTTTGCAAAAACATCTAAAAGGTTTAAGTTTTCATCGAAAAAACAGAAATCTGCATCATACCCTACTTCTATTTTTCCTTTATGTTTTAATCCTAAATTCTCAGCAGGATTGGTTGTATTCACTTTTATGGCTTGCTCAATTGGAAGTCCACCAACATTAACTAAATCTTGAATTTGTTTTAAGTTAGCATCTATAGGGGCACATTTTACGCCGATAGCGTTTCCATTATCATCAAATTTGGTTAGTCCAGCATGACCATCTGTACTAAAGGTCATTTTATCAATGCTAACCCCTTCATCTAAAGCATAAATTACAGATTTATATGGCTCTGTATATTTTGAAGCTCCTGTAGTAATATCAATAATTCCACCAAGTTTAGCAAATTCAATAGCTTGATCAAAAAGCTCTTTAGTTCTTCCCACGTGTGTAGGAGAAATATGCTTAATAGGAAAATGGTAATCCTTAACTAATTCAAATAAAACATCCATTTTACTTGGTAAGTTTCCTAAGTGTAAATGCAATATTCCTTTTTTACCGCCAATCATTCCTCCAACCATTATATCTCTTAATTTTCTTACAAGATCATCTGCTGTAGGATATGATGAACGGATGTCGCTTATTGCTATTTTAATTCCTAAAACTTTATCTATAAACAACATATCTCCTTGTATACTATCTGTGATAGTCACTGTATCCATCCCATAATAACCACTAAACATATATGCTGAAATTCCTTCTTGACATAGGGCTTTTACTTTTGCATATAGCGTTCTAATATTTCTTGCTTTACCATCTGTACCTAATAAACTATTAACTGTAGTTGTACCACAGGCAATAAGTTCACTTAATTTTACTTCTGGAGTCATTGATGCAAAACCTTCTTTTCCTCCTGCACCAATAACATGTATGTGCTGATCTATTAAACCAGGAGTTACAATCTTTCCTTCAGCATCAATCACTTTAGTATACTTATTTTCGAATTCAGACAAATTATTTTCAATAGCTATAATTTTATTATTAGCAATTAAAATGTCTTTCATTCCACGTTTATCTGGGCTGTAGAGTTTTGTATTTTTTAATAGAGTTAGCATATTTAAATAAAATGATAGGTTAACATGATTATTAAAGCAACGGTTAACGGTAAAATATTTCTTTTTACAATATCGATGGTGGAAACTTTTGCTATTTCTGCGGTTGCAATAATTACACCTGCAACAGGTGAAACTGTACGTCCCATTGAAGCTGAAAATTGCATCGGTAAAATAATTGAGCTTGATTCTACTCCTAAACCTTTAGCTATTTTGGGCACCAAAGGACCAAAAGCAAAGAATGAAGCATTACCACTACCCATAAGCATAGAAGCTAAAAATATCATTACCGTCATTACAATACCAATTCCTACGGCTCCAAAGCCAGCATTCTGAGTAAAAATTAATAGACCATCAATAAAACCTAAACTAATTAATCCTTTAGCGAAAATATCTGCAGTAATGATTAAGGTAACTACTGTTTTAAAAATATTACCCATACCATTCCAAAAGATTTTCAATGAATCGAATACGGCTTTCATATCTCTTTTTCTAACCGCTTCAAAAACTAATGCAACAAACAGGCTTATAAACATTGCTGTAGTTGTATCTAAAGTGATTGGTGTTGGAAAAAGACTAAATAGTTTCGAAAAAATTATTAATAGTAAAATAGGAAGTACTGGGATAATAGCATAGATTAGTGGTACACCTAGCTTATGGTCTGATTTCTTTTCTTCCTGAATAGGTTTTTCACTTACAATTTTTCGATCATAATATTTATTTACAAAATAATAGGTAATCGTCATCGAAACGCTTAAAGGCCAAACTAATGGAATTTGATAATCTATCAAGTAGTTTATTATTGGTATTTTGGTTAAAGCTGAAGCACTTACCGTGATTGCCGATGCAGGCCCCATACCAAAAGCTGTAGTAGCAGTTATAACTGAAACTGCAGACAATCTACTTACTCCTAAATTTACCAGAATTGGGAACAAAGATGCCATGAGTAATAAACTTAATCCTGCAGCAGAAGGAATTGAAACAAAAAGGACTTGACCTATTGGAATTACCATAGAAGCGGCTATATATGGTTTTTTCTTAAATAAACTTAAGGGTTTCATAGCTACATAAACCAAAGCTTTTGAAGCACCAATTTTATCAATATAGGCAACAAATCCACCAATGGCCATAATCATGAGTCCTACACCTGCATTGGTTTTACTAAAAGATTCTTTGATGTATTTAAAAAAATCGAAACCTACAAATCCTGTTTCTTCTTTTAAAATGGGTAATTTATAATCAAGTAAAAAGGAAATGACCAACATCAATAAGCCTGAAACCAATAAAATGGCATGAGGATTATGCTTTTTGAGTAATAATCTTGCAACAATTATTATAAAAACAAGTGATATGAAAACTCCTGTATATTCCATTAAAATATCTGCTTAAAAAGCGCTTCCGTCTACCTTTGTGCCTGGTGAAAATAAAGCACCATTTGCTTCAGGAATATCTGCATTGTGTTGTACAAATTCTCCTGTTAAATCTGGATTTCTTGAATATGATTCGTTAGGATTATTAGAAAGTGGCTCTACATCAAAAGTGAGCACCGTATTTCCCTCTGGATCTGCAACCGTTACAAAATCACCAGAGTTATTCATATTTATTCTTCCATCTGAAGCCGTCTGTACAATAGCACCACCAAAGTTTCCTGTTGGATTACCACTACCAAACAAGACTAAAACTCCATTTACTGGAACAATAGTACCATCAGGAAAAGTATGCCTCACTTGATCTGCATCAGAAACAGTATAGCCTGATAAATCCAATTCAGGACCAGAATTAAAAAACTCGATAAACTCATCTCCATTTGCATCTCTAGTTCCGTCATTATTTGCATCTCCGTCATCTCCAGAAGGTGGATCATATAAAACCTCATTGATTAAAAAGCCTAAAAATGGACAGCCATCATTTTCAATATCACCGGGTACATCTGGGCAATTATCATTTGCATCTAAAACCCCATCATTATCGGTATCAGAGTCGTCATCTAACATTGAAATTTCAATGGTATTGGCTAAATTTAAAAAGTCAGAACCACCAGCTAATTCAACAGTTATGGTTTCGATGCCTTCAATCTCTGTATCCTGAATACCAGTAAGAGTAATACTTGAACTCTGCTGACCATCAGGAATGATAATTTCGTTAGCAGATGCTGTAAAATCAAAATCTTGATTTGCTGAACCTCCAAATATTAATGGAACTGCAGTCGAACCTATTGAAGCTGCATTAAGACTTGCTGTAACTTCAACAGTACCATTATCTTCACTAAGTTCTGGACTACTTGAAGACAATTCTAAGCCAGGCAAAATATCGTCTGTAGAACAAGCGCTCTGTATTAAGCAAATAGCTGCTAAACCTAATATTCCTTTAAACGTTTTGATTTTATTCATAATAAAAAAATTACTGAGTTGAAATGCCTAAACAATTAGACCAATTTTTGAATTTTACCAATCCAATTTTTACTTAGGTATTAAAAAGGCTACTTTTTTGAAAGTAGCCTTTTATTAAAATCTTATTTTATAATTAATTTTTTAGTAATAGTGTACTGTGATACTGATATTTTCAACAAATACACGCCGCTTGTTAATTCAGAAACATTAATTTGATTTGTATTTAATTGTTCCTTCATAACACGTCTTCCTGACAAGTCGAAAAGTTCAATATTTTTTTCTCCCTGTAAATCAATTTCTATAGTAACCAAATTACCAGAAACTGGATTTGGATATACTTTAAATGCATTTTGTAAAAATTCATCGTTAGATAATGAAGCTACAAATGGATATACACATGTACTATCGAAAGTAGTAGCTGAATCATCACTACAATCTACACCACCGTAAGTCCAGCCATTTGGCCATACAGCTCCAGCTGTAGATTTATAAGCCCAAGAATCTGAATATTCCCAATCTTGATCTGAACCATCTACATTAACATCGCCGAAAGTTTCAACAACAGATGCGTTTTTATATAATTCAATAGCATCATCTCCATTTTGCGAAATACTACTTGTAGCTTGTAAGGTAAATGCAAATAAATTAAATCCTTCAGTGGTTAAATAGTTTTCAATTTCTTCAAGATTTCTTGCCACCAGAATGTGATCGCCAGCGCTTACCGCCTGGGCTGGAAATGTGTATTCTTCTCCATCAGAACCACCTCCGTTATTAGCAACTCCAATTCCATAAGCGCTTAAATCTGCAATATCACCAGTTGCTACTACGTGAACTGCTTTACCATCTGAACCACCTAAACCAAAATCGATAATTCCTTGTAATTCTAGTTCAACTTCACCAGTTGGTAAACAAGAAGGACTTGTAATTGATCTAGATAAATCACATAATCCACCATCAGCGGTATTACTTACTGAAATAGTAATATCTGTACCTTCTGAAATATTAGAAACCGTAATTACTCCATCTGCTACTGTAGTTGGATCGTCTCCACCAATTGTAAAACCAGCAGGAGTGGTAGTTATCACAAAATTTTCACCTGTTGCTGCTCCTGAATAACTTAAAGTCACATCGTAAGTATCGTCTGTATCTCCTGGATTGGTTGTATTACATGTCGCTTCGTCAGCTCCAAGATCGGTTTCACAAACCGCTACACAAGTATCATTTTCAGCTCCTGGAGTACCTAAGTCACCATCGCCGAATGGAGTAGAAGAAAAGCACCAGTTATCTCCGTTGTTATTATCTACCGTTGCAATGTCTAATGTTGGGTCTAAAATTATGCTTACTCCAGCTCCTTCATCAGGAAAATCATTAGAACTTCCGTAATTTACACGGTCTATTTCTACTGCGCTAGGATTTTCAAGAACAATTTCGTCATCTCCATTACCTAAAGTAAACGAACCATCTCCGTAACTAAAATCCAGGTTAACTCCTCCATTAACACTTGTGTCTTGTGGTCCACGTCCCATAACAAAGTAACTATTGGCAGGCACTAATAAAGTTCCTGAAAAAGTATACGAATTTGTACCATCATCTCTGAGTACCCAACCATCTAAATCTATATCATTATTGGTTGTGTTGTAAATTTCAAGCCACTCACCTGGTACATCGCTAACCGCATCTGCATCATTTAAGAATTCTGTTACTACTATGTCACCAGGATTTTGTGAAAAACCAATAAATGAACATAAAAGAAATATTAAGTAAATTTTTTTCATAAGAAAGAATTTTATAATTAAAACGTTTTCGTAGATACAATTCTATAATATAAATATGTAATTTTACCATACCAATTAGAATTATAAATGCATACCAGTAAAGATATTATATTAAATCTCTTAAAGCATTCTTATTTTTCCTTAAATAAAAGTAAAAAGGAGTCTAAGTACGTTATCATATTAAATTTATTGAAACAAAAAATTGAAGATCATGAGATACCTAAAGGAGTTTACTTACCTTCTAGCCGTCAGCTTTCATCTAGTTTAGAAGTTTCAAGAAGTACAATTGTACGTGTTTTCAATTTATTAGTTGTTGAAGGTTATATAAAATCAATTCAGGGTGCGGGTTTTATTGTAAAAGCAATCGACTTGACACCATCTAAACGAAGCATTGATAAAGAAGGAAATGATTATCCCGAAATTTCAATGCGTGGCAAACAATTTATAAACAATGTAAACTTATTGCATTCTACGGCTCAAAAAGATGTAGCTTTCCGGCCAGGATTACCCCCATTGGATATATTTCCTGTAAATAAGTGGAAAAGACTTCATAATTCTTATTGGAAGCAAGTTAAATATTCAAACTTATCTTTTTCAGACTCATCTGGACTTGAATATTTAAAGAAAAATATTGCTTTGTACCTTAATCTGGTACGTGGAATAAAATGTAATTATGAACAAATTGTAATTGTTTCTGGATCGCTTCAATCACTTTACTTACTCGCCAATGCAGTACTGAACCCAAAAGACAATGTAGTGATGGAGTCTCCTACTTTTCCGAATGTACATTCAATTTTTAAAAGCTTAGACACTAATGTTTCTAGCCTCAAATTAGATGAAAGTGGAATTGATATTAAATCTTATAAGGGAAAGTCTTCAAAATTAATTCATGTTACACCTTCTAGTCATTACCCTACAGGAAAACGAATGACATTAAAACGAAAAAAAGAACTCATTGATTGGGCGCAAACCCACAAAGCTTTTATTATTGAAAACGACTATGATCACGAAATTAGTAATTGGAAGCAAGAAAATAACGATGCTATATTTAGTTTAGATCAAAATGAAAGGACCATTTTTCTAGGTACTTTTAATCGATTATTACATCAGTCTATTCGTTTAGGCTATATGGTTGTTCCTTATTATTTGCTAGATGTTGTAAAAGCTTTGCAGATGCATTCGCATAGATTTGTTTCGCCGTCTAATCAAATTGTAATGAGTCAGTTTATTGAAAAAAATTATATTTACAGCCACATTAAAAATGTAATTCATGTAGCTGAAAAAAGAAAGAAATTTTTTGAAGACAATTTTAGGCAGCTTATGCCCAAAAACTTCAAAATAAAACCTTCAGAAGCGAGAAGTCTTCATATTTTAACTGAAATTCCAGAATCTTATAACGACAAAAAATTAAAGGCCGATTTTCAAAAAAACCATATCAGTGCACATAATTACAGCCATTGCTTTATGAAGCAACCAGAAAATGGATTAATTTTTGGATACTCTTCCGTATCTTCAACACTGGCACTCAAAAAGCTGAAAACCATGCAACACATTATCAATAATCATAATTAAATCATGAAAAAAGTATTTGTATTTTTCATTTGCATTGCAGTTTTATTAAGCTGTGATCAATATGATGAAGTTCCACAAGAAGAACCTTCTGAAGAAATTAATGTAGGTTCTGGAATATATCAATTCAATTATCTTACTACAAGTGGTACTATTGAAATGCAAGTTTATTATCACATTCCTAATGCAGACCTAACCAACATGCCCGTTTTATTTGTATTACATGGTGCTAGCAGAAACGCAATAGAGTATCGAAATGCCTGGATTGATGAAGCAAATGAAAAAGAATTTATTGTGATTACACCAAAGTTTTCTTCTGAAGATTTTCCTGGTGGCGATGCTTACAACTTAGGAAATGTTTTTGAAGACGGTGATCACCCATCAACAGATACATTAAATGATGAACAAGATTGGAGTTACTCTATTATTGAAAGTCTGTTTGACGATTTTAAACTAAAAAGTGGCAATACTACAACTCATTATAATCTATTTGGATTTTCAGCGGGAGCACAATTTGCTCACCGTTTTGTCATGTTTAAACCTAATGCTAGTGTAAATAAAGTAATTGCATCTGCTGCTGGCTGGTATACCACCACAAATGACGATATTGAATTTCCCTACGGTTTAGCTAATTGCCCTATAGAAAATAATGCTACTGCATCTTATTTTTCAGTAGATATGACAATTCAGATTGGTACTTTAGACAACAATCCGAATGCTTCTTCTCTAAGGAGAAATTCGATTGTTGACATACAAGGAACTAATCGTTACGACCGAGCTTACTACATGTTTAACACTTCCCAAACTAAAGCACAAAGCTTAGGAGTAAATTTTAATTGGAATATTATTGAAACCATTGGAAACGATCATGATAACCGTGGTGCTATTGAACAAGCTGTTGAAATATTTGGCTATTAAATTTACATTATCAATTACAAAATAGGAAACGCTTTTTTATAACAATTAAAGTGTGTACACGAATCTAAAAGTGATAAACCTTGGTAAAATAAAAGTTTCAGATGTAAAAACAGACACATTATTTGCGCTATTCCTTACCTGGGCATCTATATTTAAAATATTAGTTACTTTAATTTCATACTCCCATCTTGCGTCTCTATCCTTTCTGTAATTTAAAGTTGCATTCCAAGTTTGAAAAGATTGAGATTGCCCATTATCTTGCTTTTGTACGGTGTAAGCATAATTGGTTCTAAATGTCAATTTTTTCCAGATATAGGCATCAAATTCTGCAGAAGGCGAACTTCTTGTAAAAGTGGTCTCTCTATTACCCTGATTATTGTTAGTTACACTATAGCGATAACGAAGCCTTATATTTGGTGCTACTTTAAAATTTGTTCTTACTTCTGGAGTATAGGTTTGCGTAAAGCCTTCATTTAACGATTGCTGTCCCTGAATAAACTGATTCAATTTGGTGTAATTGAAATTGGCATTTATAGTCGCTTGAATTTTACCAAATGTTTTTTGAACACGTCCAAAAGCACTAAAATTTTCATCTGCAAAATTGGAGTTGAAAAAGGAACTAGTTCTAATTACACTTTCAAAATCGGTTATGCTTCTTATTTGGTCTATATTGTTGGAATAGGCCAACCTACCAAAAACGTTTGTATAGTTAAATAAGTTGAAGCTTCTATAAAACAAACTCAAGTTATGTGATAGTGCATTTTGCAATTCAGGATTTCCTGTTTGAATATTGTTGAAGCTATTTAGAACAATACCTTCAGCTAAACGCGTTACATCTGTAAATTGGTTTCGCATTTCATACCTAAAGGTTAATGATTCACTTTTTTTAAATTGAATTAAAGTCTCGAAATCTGGTAAAATTCTAAAGAAATTTTCTTCAAAAGTTTCACCAAATTGTACATTTTTATTTCCGTAGGCATGCAAAGAAAAACCTGGAGTAACTGTAAATTTTCCTTTTTTAAATCGGTAATGTACACCCAAATAAATATCGCTGAAGTTGTATTCTGTATCGTTTACAGCTAATCCGTCATTAATGGTTGGCGTAGGTGTAAATCGCTCACCGTTTTCAAGAAACTGAAAAATGTTGGAGTTAAAGCGTTGCTGACTTAAAATGGTACCTAGGGTAAAATTCAAGTTGCTTACATCATTTAATATATGGTAATAATCGATTTTTGCATCTAACTGATTCGTCTTTATTCTTCTGTTTTGAGCAATATCATATCGGTTAGAAGAATTATCAAACCCAAGTGAATCTGCTGTGTTATTAAACGCTCCCAGCTCATTATCGATAACTGCATTGTAAAAAGGGTCTTCGTCTTTAATAACATGCTGCCCTTCGAACGCAAAAATATTATCTTCATCTAAAGTATAATAATAGTTTAAACTTTGGCTGATGTTATAAGGGTTTACTTCTTCAATTTGGGTTGTGTTCCCTACTACGGAAGAAAAAGCATTTTGATTTTGAGAATCTTCAGAAATTCTTCCCAAAATATCGTAATCTAATTGATTACTGAAATTAGGTTGGTAAGAAGCACTTAATTTAATTAGCGCTTGATTCGATTTTTCAACATTGGACTGTTCGGTTGTTTCATCTGGAATACCTAAATCTTCGTTTGTGTATTGAATACTACTTATTTCTCTCGATAAAATTTCGCTAGAATTAATTATGGCAAATCCACTAAAATCTAATGTTGGTTTTGGTGAATAACTAAAATTGGCTGTAGCAAGTCTATTTTCTATCTCTAAAGCATTATTTTGATTGGTTAAAAAGCCTAAACCATTATCTCCAATATTTATATCTGTTCCGCTACTTTGACTTGGAGTTCTAAAACCCCCGCCAAAATTTCTGATGTCTCGTCTTGTTAAAGCTAATTCTCCGATATTATTTAAATCTCCAATAAAGTTGATGGTATATTCCGGACTGTAATAATATAACTTAGGCTGAAACAGGTATAAACCATCATCA
>CBFIGU010000080.1:0-11222 GCA_965662165.1 Psychroflexus sp. | reverse complement strand
CGGACATAAAAGCATTCATCCAGAATTGGGAACAGAAGACGATTTTTTACATTTAATTCATAAAGCAGAAGAATTTGGAATTGAGATTGCTATGGATATTGCTTTTCAAGCTGCACCCGACCATCCTTATTTAAAAGACCACCCAGAATGGTTTAAATTTAGACCTGATGGTAGCATTCAATACGCAGAAAATCCACCCAAGAAATACCAAGACATTGTCAACTTTAATTTTGAATGTGAAGCAGCAATTGAGTTATGGAACGAATTGTTGAGTGTTGGTATGTACTGGGCAAAACGAGGTGTAAAAGTTTTTAGAGTAGACAACCCCCATACTAAATCGTTCAGATTTTGGAGTTTCTTTATTCGATCTATTAAAAAAGAATATCCAGATACTATTTTCCTATCTGAAGCCTTTTCTAGACCTAAAATAATGCAGCAATTAGCGAAGCAAGGCTTCAATCAAGGTTACACTTATTTTACTTGGCGTACGCATAAGCATGAACTTATAGATTACGTTAATGAATTAACTCAAGGTGAAATGCGGGAATATTTTAGACCTAATTTTTGGCCAAATACTCCAGATATAAATCCTTACCACCTGCAAGGAGCAAATGAAGCTATGCACATTTTACGCTATGCATTAGCTGCTACACTTTCTAGTAATACAGGAATTTACGGACCCGTTTTTGAATATCAAGTATCTGAAGCTATACCCAGTAAAGAAGAATATTTAGATTCAGAAAAGTACCAATTACGCCACTGGGATTGGGAACATAAAAATAAAACCACTCACTTAATTAGTAAGATTAACCAAATTAGGAAAGAAAATCCAGCTTTACAGCAAACCAATAATATTCGATTTTGTGCTTTAGAGAACGATCAACTCATTGGTTTTTATAAATGGGATGATGCTAAAGAAAATCAAATACTAGTGGTAATAAATTTAGACCACCATTACAGTCAACAAGCTACTTTACGTCTTCCTTTTGAAGAAATGCAAATACATCCAGGTCATTCAATAATCATGAAAGATTTAGTAACAGATGCAGAATATAACTGGCAAAATGAGTGGAATTACGTAGAGCTTCATCCTAATTTAGGTTTTCATATTTTTAAAATGCAATTCTAATGTCTGCTAAACAACCAACCACAACTTTACCTAAATTAAAATTTGAAACCACTTGGGACCAAATACTCTGTATAGATGAGTTTAAAACTCAATTATGTACAGATGTTTTAGAAAAGTATATTTTAGAACAACGTTGGTACGGCGGCAAGTCTAGCAAATTAAAGTATATTGAAGTTATTGAACATTTTAATATTCAAAACCAAAACGATTTATTTTATGGTTTAGTTTTAGAAGTTAATTATGTGGAAGCTTTTGTTCAAGACTACTTTCTACCAATAGGTTTAGTAAAAAACCTAGATGCAGTAAATCATAATGCTATTGCTGAAATTCAATTACAAGATGAAGAATTTTACTTGGTAGACGCCTGTTTACTTGAATCGTTTAGAAAGCTCGTGTTTGAAAAAATTGCAGAAGGACAAAAATTTGAACACAAATTATTAGAATACCGAAGAGGAAGAAAATGTGTTGATAACGAATACGAAAGTTCTAGATTTTTGGGTGTAGAACAAAGCAACACCTCTATAGTTTACAATGACAAATATATTTTAAAGTTTTTTAGACGACTTTATGTAAACCATAATCCAGATTACGAATTAAGCAAATACTTAACCAACAAGGGGCATTTTAAAAACACACCTGGTTATGCAGGTAGCATTACGCTTCGATTTAGTGATAAAAATGTAATGACTATTGCATTAATGCAAGAAATTATACCTAATGAAGGTGACGCTTGGGAGTATTTTTCAGAAGCGGTTTACAAAGGCATTTTAGCTTTCAATAAAACCAAAAAAAACGAATTAGATAGTATTGATTTAACTTCTTCTGATTACTCGCTAAAAGCTTCAAATGTAGACGAAAACTTAAAAAAATACTTTGGTTTATCCTTTTTTGAAGATGTAGAAAAGCTTGCGCTAAGAACTGCACAAATGCATGTTTCTTTGGGTTTAGAACGCATAAATGTAGACTTTACGCCTTCTTCATATTCATACGATTTTACGGTTTGGCTAAAAAACAGACTTGTTTATATGCTAGATAATCGGATAAATTTATTAGAAAATAATCTTCAGAAATTGAGCGGATTAACTTTAGAATTAGCAGAAGAATTATTGAAAAATAAAAAAGTAATCAAAAAACGTTTTCTAGACTTCGATGAAAACAAACTTAAAAGTGAACGTATTCGCATTCACGGAGATTATCATTTAGGACAAGTTTTGGTAAACGAACGTGACTTTTACATTATCGATTTTGAAGGTGAGCCGGAAAGCACAATTCGAGACCGAAAAGTTAAACAATCTGCATTAAAAGATGTTGCAGGGATGTTTAGGTCCTTCAGTTATAGTATTTACGCAAGTATTTTTAATCATCAATCTGAATTAAAACACACATTAGAAGCTAACTTTGAATTAGCAGAACTTACCTATCAAAGCATTAAATCTGTATTTTTAAATACATACATAGATTATGTTCAGTCGCATAATCTTAATATAGGTTACCATAAAGAAATAGAATTTTTATTAGATTATTGTTTATTAGAAAAAGCCATTTACGAATTAGGCTACGAATTAAATTCAAGACCAGAGTGGGCGATTATTCCGCTCAAAGGAATATCGAGCATTTTAAATCCGAAACAACATGAGTAAAGTAGAAGTTTACAGTTTATTTTCTGAATTTGACATTCAACTTTTTAAAGCTGGAAAACATTTTAGATTATATGAAAAATTGGGTTCACATCCCATGGAATTAAATGGCGTAAAAGGAACTTATTTTGCCGTTTGGGCTCCATCTGCCAAACAAGTTTCAGTAATTGGCGATTTTAATTATTGGATAGAAGGTGAACATCAACTTAATGTACGATGGGACGAAAGTGGAATTTGGGAAGGTTTTATTCCAGGTGTTGGACATGGAACCGTTTACAAATACAAAATCCATTCGCATATTCAAGATCAAAAAACAGAAAAAGCAGACCCATTTGCTAAACGTTGTGAACATCCACCCAAAACAGCTTCCATAGTGTGGAAATTACAAGAAAATTGGAATGATGCGGCTTGGATGAAAAAGCGAAAAAAACATAACGCCTTAGATGCTCCATTTTCGGTTTATGAGGTTCATTTAGGCTCATGGAAAAGAAAAGTTGAAGAAAATAGAAGATTAAGTTACCTAGAATTAGCTGAAGAATTAGTTAGTTATGTTAAAAAAATGAAATTCACCCATGTTGAATTTATGCCCATAATGGAATATCCTTACGACCCAAGTTGGGGATATCAACTAACAGGCTACTTTGCTCCTACTTCACGATTTGGTTATCCAGAAGAGTTTATGAAACTGGTAGATGTATTTCACCAAAACAATATTGGTGTAATTTTAGATTGGGTTCCTTCTCATTTCCCAGAAGATGCGCATGGCTTAGGAAATTTTGATGGCACACATCTGTACGAACATCCAGATCCTAAAAAAGGCTATCACCCCGATTGGAAATCTTTAATTTTTAATTATGGTAGGAATGAAGTAAGAGCTTTTTTAATTAGTAACGCTCTGTTTTGGCTAGATTGCTATCATATTGATGGTTTAAGAGTAGATGCAGTTGCTTCTATGTTATATCTAGATTATTCAAGAAATGATGGTGAATGGGAGCCTAACCAGTTTGGCGGAAATGAATATTTAGAAGCCATCGACTTTATTAAAGAATTAAACGAAGAAGTTTACAAAAACTACCCAGATGTACAAACTATAGCAGAAGAATCTACAAGCTATTCTATGGTTTCTAAACCTACATCTATTGGCGGTTTAGGGTTTGGAATGAAATGGATGATGGGTTGGATGCACGATACTTTAACCTATTTTGCCAAAGATCCAATTTATAGAAAGTACCATCAAAACGATATTAGTTTCAGTTTAAATTATGCATTTACTGAAAATTTTATGCTTCCGCTATCCCATGATGAAGTAGTTTATGGTAAAAAATCTATGCTAGACAAAATGCCAGGCGATGAATGGCAAAAATTTGCTAACCTAAGAAGTTTGTATGGGTTTATGTTTACGCATCCTGGCACCAAATTGCTTTTTCAAGGTAGTGAATTCGGGCAGTATCAAGAATGGAATTTCGAATCGAGTTTAGATTGGCATTTGTTAGAACATAAACCACATCAAGGCATACAAAAGTGGATAACAGCTTTAAATAAGCTTTACAGACAAAAAGAAGCTTTATATAAAAATCAGTTTAGCCATACAAGTTTTGAGTGGCTTAGCTTAGACGATCATGAAAATGCAGTTTTGGTTTATAAACGCATTTACGAAGACCAGCAACTAATTATCACCTGTAATTTTACACCGAACCCACACCAAGAATATAAAATTGGAAACGCTACAAAAGGAACTTTAACTGAAATATTGAATAGTGATGCAAAGGCTTTTTGGGGAACGGGAGAATTTAAAAATTCATCCTTAAAACTAAGTGAAGAAGAATTTATGGGCAAAAAGTTTTCAACATCAATCGTTTTAGCACCTTTAGCTTGTCAAATTTTTGAATTGAAATAAAATACAAGGATTGGCTAAACGGAATTGGTTGTATTTTAGCCTACTATAATTAAATGAAGAATTAAATGATTACAAATACTGAGCTTAAAGAATCAGGAAATCAATTTCCAGACCACGTAATTAAGTTTGAACAAGATGTAGACACTTTTAGGTTTACCACCCAAAATGATGTTGTATTAGAATTACAAGTACTGCGTGACAGTGTTTTTCGTTTTCGTTTTGGTACACGGGGCAAGTTAGAGCCTGATTTTTCTTATGCTATAGATCAGGATGGATTACGCGGCTACAATAATCTTGAAGTTACCGAAGAAGAAGATTTTTATATTATTAGCACTTCAAAACTAGTTTGTAAGATTGAAAAAGCTAGCCTACAGCATAAAATCTACGATAAAAAAGGAAACCTTATCAATGAAGATGAAATTGGTTTTCACTACGAAGAAAGCTATGAGTTTGGCGGAAACATTGTAAAAATGAGTAAAAAAGCTCAAAACAAAGAATGTTTCTATGGTATGGGAGATAAGCCTATGCATTCTAATTTAAAAGGAAAACGCATTCAAAATTGGGTAACTGATGAGTATGCATTTGGCAAGGATAAGGACCCTATTTACAAAAGTATTCCATTTTATATTGGTTTAAATAATAATCAAGCATACGGAATTTTCTTTGATAATTCATTCCGTTCTTTTTTCGACTTCTGCCAAGAGCGACATGCTGTAACTAGTTTTTGGGCTCAAGGTGGCGAAATGAACTATTATTTCATTTATGGTCCAGATATGCCACAAGTGGTAGAATCTTACACTAATTTGACAGGGAAAGCAGAATTACCACCCATGTGGGCGCTCGGTTATCACCAATGTAAATGGAGTTATTACCCAGAATCTAGAGTAAGGGAAATTGCTTCAAAATTTAGAGCGCTTCAAATTCCATGTGATGGACTTTATTTAGACATCGATTATATGGATGGTTTTAGATGTTTTACGTGGAATAAAGAATACTTTCCCGATCCTAAGAAAATGGTGAGCGATCTAGATAAAGATGGTTTTAAAACGGTGGTAATTATAGATCCAGGAATTAAGATTGATAACGATTACTCTGTATATCGCGAAGCACTTGAAAAAGATTATTTCTGTAAAAGAGCAGACGGACCTTATATGATAGGTAAAGTTTGGCCTGGAGAATGTAACTTCCCAGATTTCACAAAACCTGAAGTGCGTGAATGGTGGTCTGGATTGTTTAAAGGCTTAATTAGCGAAGTTGGCGTAAAAGGAGTTTGGAATGATATGAATGAACCAGCCGTAATGGAAGTTCCTAATAAAACTTTCCCTAACGATGTTCGCCACGATTATGATGGTCACCCTTGTAGCCATAGAAAAGCGCATAACGTTTATGGAACGCAAATGGCTAGAGCAACTTATAATGGAGTAAAAAAATACATCTATCCTAAGAGACCTTTTGTTATTACTCGCTCTGCTTATAGTGGCGCGCAGCGTTACGGAAGCTCTTGGACTGGAGACAATGTAGCATCTTGGGAACACCTTTGGGTAGCAAATATTCAAGTACAACGTATGTGTATTTCAGGCATGTCTTTTACAGGTACAGATATTGGCGGATTTGCAGAACAACCAACAGGAGAATTATATGCAAGATGGATTCAATTAGGTGTTTTTCATCCGTTCTGTAGAACACATTCTTCTGGGCATCATGGAGACCAAGAACCTTGGACTTTTGGTGAAGAAATATTAGATATAAGCAGAAAATTTATTGAGTTACGTTACACATTTCTTCCATATTTATACACTGCTTTTTATAAATATGCAGAAAATGGTATGCCTATTTTAAAACCAATTTTTTATGTAGACCAAGAAGATGAGCAAACTCATTACCGTACAGACGAATTTATCTTTGGTGAACACATTTTGGTTTGCCCAATTTTAGAACCTAACTCTAAAGGAAGAAGAATGTACATTCCAAGGGGTTTATGGTACAACTTCTGGACCAATAAAATGATAAGTGGCGGCAAAGAAATTTGGGTAGATGCAGATTTAGACAGCATGCCTATTTTTGTAAATGCGGGTGCTATTATTCCTAGATATCCTGTACAACAATATGTAGGTGAGAAAAAAATAGAACAGCTAAAGTTACAGGCTTATTATAAAAATGGAGTTGAAAAATCTACTGTTTTTGAAGATGCGCAAGATGGTTACGATTACAGAAAAGGAAGATTTAGCCTTAGAAACTTTAAGTTAACAGGTAAAGAAAATGAGTTGATTATTCAGCAATATAAGTCAGGAGACTTTATAACTGAATATGATACTTTTGAAATTGAACTCATCGGGCTTACATTTATTCCATCAAAAATTCAAGTTGATAATGTTTATGTAAGTTTAGACGATGTGCATTTTGATAAGAAAAAAATGACCTTAGAAGTGTCTAAAGATTTTTCTGAAATTCATTTTGAAAAATAAACAATAATCACTTTTAACAATTTTAAAAAGCTCCGTTAATTCGGGGCTTTTTTAATTTTATGAATGTAGAAATAGAAATAGAAATCGTATTTTTGATAAAATGGAAAAATTGAAAAACCTAATAAGTATACTACTACTCTTCTACTCTATTTCACTGCTTAGTCAAGAGAAAATTTATAAAGATTTTAATGAGAACATGTCTAAATCTGAAGTCTTGGTAAATTATGCTAAAAACAAAGAAAGACTAGATCGTATTGAATTTACCAAAGATATTTCATGGAGAATATCAGTTGATCGATTTCAATTTACAGAAAACGACCAATTAAAAGTAGTTACACTTATTCCTGCAGATATGGGAAATGGTTATAATTATATAAAGACTGTAACACACCTTACAAAAAGTAAAAACTTTTTAGAAAGTTTAGGATATAAAGTAGTTTATGAAAACGAACTATGGAATAGACCACAAAGTTTTGTAGATCAAAACTTACCTTATGCTATCATTTTACAAAATCCTTCTAACCTTAATTATGTTAGCATTTATACTAAAAAAGAGAAAGGAAGTTATATACCGCTAATGTATATCTTTAAAAAAGGCTACTTAAAAAAGCACTTTCAAGATAATCAGGAATCCAAAAATATTGAAACTGGCTTCTAGTGATTTTTTGCTTTAAGTTCTTCAATTTTTTTATAAACTTCTTCAGCTTCTGCTAATTTTTTATCTGCAGCTGAGCGGTTAGATTTCGATAAATCAAAAGATTCTTTTTGTAATTTTTTATACTGTTCTCTTAATTTGTCTAATTCACTTTTTTTCTTAAATAATCCAAACATATTTTTTATTTGCTAAATTAAGATTATACTATGCTTTTTATCTAAAACCTTTAAAAATTAGCTACAATTTAGTAAATTATTCAAGTATAGTTTACATTTGATGTAACCCAACGTTATGCTTAAGCCTGAACATATTCAATTCATAAAAAATAACCTAGATAAGGATATTACTCAACTTGTTTTAAAAGGAATTCCTTTTAATGATGTAACAGTAGGATTTATAGCTGAACAAATTTCAGCAAGGCAGCGATTAAAGAAAAAATTACCAAGTTGGATACAAAATGAAAATGCTGTTTTTCCTAAAAAAATAAATCTAGCTCAAAGTTCTTCAGAAAAAACAGCCCATTACAAATCTGAAATTATAAAGAAAAATAAATTGGTATGTGATCTTACTGGTGGTTTTGGCGTAGATGCTTTTGCCTTAGCTAACGTAAATGAGCAAGTTTTTCATGTTGAAAAAAATAAAGATTTAGTTGAAATGGTTAATCATAACAAAAAGCAATTTCAACTTGAGAATTTAAAGAGCTATCATGAAAGTGCAGAATCCTTCTTAGAAAATTTGAAAACTAAAGTAGATTGGTTTTACATTGACCCATCACGTAGAGACCAAAACTTGAAAAAAGTCTTTTTATTTGAAGATTGTGAACCCAACCTAATTAATTTACTTCCCCTACTGAAAGAAAAGTCAGATTATGCACTTATAAAAACAAGTCCACTGATAGATATAAGTTACGGAATTAAGACTTTAAAATACGTTAGAAAAGTTCACGCAGTTAGCCTTGGTAACGAATTAAAAGAATTACTCTGGGAGCTAGACTTTTCTAAAATAAATTCACAACCTGAAATAGTGACCCTACAAATATTAAAATACGAAAAACGATTTTTCAATTTTCGTTTTAATGCTTCAAATTATCAACTTAAGTATGCTAAACCTTTAAATTATTTATATGAACCTAATTCGGCTTTAATGAAAGTTGGAGATTTTAATCATTTAGCTGAAATGTTTCAGTTAAAAAAATTACACCCCAATTCACATTTATTTACTTCAGAAAAAATTGTAAACGACTTTCCAGGTCGAGTATTTAATATTGAGCAAGTCTTGGACTACAAACCCAAATTATTGAAAAAAGAGCTTAAAAACATAAAAACAAATGTTTCTACTCGAAATTTTCCTATTGTGGCAAAGGATTTGATAAGTTTATTTAAAATTAAAGAAGGTGGTGAAAAATATGCCTTTTTTACAACAGACAATCATCAACAAAAAATCTACATTTCATGTACAAAAGCATATTAATACTGAGTTTTTTAGGCTTGTTTAATTTACACGCATTACATGCGCAGGAAGAAAACAACAAGGCTAAATGCACTTACGACCAAGTTGAATTAGCAGAAGATAACAGCATTGCCATACTTAGGACTGAACCCAGAATGGTGAATACATTTACTACTTTCGAAAAAGGAAGAGTAATTGATTTTAGTCTTTTAAATTACGAAGGAAAAATTATACTTAATGTTGAAATTTACAGAGACTCCAAAGAAAACCTGGAAGCCTTTTGTATAAATTCTGGTGATATTTTTGAATTAAAGCTAACCAATGGAGATGCCATACAGCTACCACAGGTTGGAAGGAAACTGTGTAGTACTGAATTAAATTCAACACAAAAAGGATTTATGAACTTGAAGAATCGTGGCTCATTTTTAATTAGTAATGAAAATTTAGAAAAAATTAAAAAAGCAGAATTGGCTACTGGAAACTTAAAAGCAAAAGAGAAGGAAATCTATTTTATTTTTAAAAATGAAACTTATGATGATGCAAATGATGAAGTTAATTATCCAAGCCAATATTTTATTCGCTTTTTAAGTTGTGTTACCCATCCTAAATTAGTAGTTAAGTAAATTAATAATGAAATACATAAACTACATAGTATTACTTTTTACTTTTGGTATTGGCTATGCACAGCAACCTGATGAAAATATAACCTACTACCCACAACCTTTGCCACCAGAACCCTGTTACTACTCTTCTTATAGTTTAGACAAAAAAGGAAATGTAGAAAATTTACAAACTGAGCCTGTAATGGTTGAAGAATGGGTTACTCCCAATAGTGGGCGAATAGTCGATTTTACTTTAGTTCGATCTCAAGATGATTTAATATTAATTGTAGAAATACACCAGGATGCTAAAGAAAGTTTACAGCCCGTTTGCTTTGGAAGAAAAACACAAATTACATTTACTTTAAAAAACGGTCAAAAAGTTACATTACCACAAATCGGTTTAAAGAGATGTGGCTTTGTAAATGTAGCCGATGAAGAAAATAATTATTACAATATAACCAACCTTAGTTATTTTAAAATTTCTAATGAAAATGCTGAAAGACTAAAAGCATCTGAATTAAACTTAGCAAGCATAGAAAGTTCTAAATATAAGCTAGATTTTGTAATACGTTCTGAAATATATGATGAAGTGAATGATATGTATTTATATCCAGAATTTTACTTTATTAGTGAACTAGATTGCATGCTAAATCCTACGCTACCAAGGAACTAAAATTATACTTCAATTACTTAAAAAATCTTTTGAAAAAAAGCCATTTTTAATTTGGCTGAATTGAAGTCTATATCTATATTTGCAACCGCAAAAAGAACAAGTTCTTAAAAATATTGGAGAGGTGGCAGAGTGGTAATGCAGCAGATTGCTAATCTGTCGACGCGAAAGTGTCGCCAGGGTTCGAGTCCCTGTCTCTCCGCTGTTTTTGTTTTAAATTATTAAAACAATAAAATGTAAATACACCACTCGGGGTGTAGCGTAGCCCGGTCATCGCGCCTGCTTTGGGAGCAGGAGGTCGCAGGTTCGAATCCTGCCACCCCGACTTTGCTAATTTCCAATTTAGCTAAATTACATCTAAAACCTGTAAATCATTGATTTACAGGTTTTTTTTATTTTATGAATAGATGGTTGCTACATTTAGGCAATCTGTTAAGTACACTTTTCTAACAATTTATTTATTAATGATTATTCACTTTTACTATTAATTTTCAGTTCTTTAATTAAAAATTTAATTTGTTGTTCTGTCAAAAGGATTGTCAGTCATAACTAAAAATATTCTACCTAGCTCTGTGTATTTAATTTCTTTATTCAATCTATCAATAGTTGGTCCTCTCAAATCAGTTTTGATAAGATTCTTATTGTAAAGATTATCTATAAAAATTTCAATTATATAATCTTCATATTCATTGTTAAAATTTTTCTTAGGAAACGCTAT
>CBFIGU010000079.1:0-11404 GCA_965662165.1 Psychroflexus sp. | reverse complement strand
CTACTCGAGCTGGGGTAAGTTTTTTATTCAATTTTTTAGCCGCTAATATTTTAAAAACATCAACCACTAAATAGGTAATTAAAATTGTACTAAAAAAAGTAATGAGCCGGTTAGGTTGCATTTCTAAGGTAGGACCAAAAATTAAAATTAAACTCAGCCAGAATCCTAAAACACCTATATTGATAAAATTGAGCAAAAAACCTTTTCCAGCTATGCTGATGTAATCCTTTCTTTTTAATTTTTGAATTTGAAATTTAGCTGGATTTACAGCAGTTTTTTTAATCTTTAAAAAGCTTATAATACCGTAAGTAGTGAGTACCGTTCCACCAAATATGAATAAAGCGGGATCGTCTTTAATGCGCAACAAAAGCTGGTTAGTTCCAAAATAAGCAACACATAAAAAAATAATATCGGCCAAAATAACCCCCAAATCAAAAGATAGAGCTGCTCTAAAACCGCGCATAGCAGCAGTTTCTAACAATATAAAAAATACAGGACCAATTAAAAAAGCTAAAAAGAAGCCTAGCGGTAATGCAGCTAAAATATCTTGAAGCATAAAATTATAATCTACTTCAAAGTTAATAAAGTTCAGCATAAATGCTCATATTTTACATTTAATTGATGCATTTTCTCAGTCCTTATTTAGAAAGATATTCTTTTTTAGGCTTTTCTATTAGTGAACTATAAATTGAGTAAATTTGCAGCATAATTTTTATTTATGTCTGAAGAGAAAAAGCCACTCAATTTTATTGAGCAAATTATAGAAGAAGATTTACAAAACGAGTACACGAAAGAGCAACTTAAATTTCGTTTTCCGCCTGAGCCAAATGGATATTTACACATTGGTCATGCTTCATCTATTTGCCTAAATTTTGGTTTAGGTTTAAAATACAATGCACCTGTAAATTTACGATTCGACGATACCAATCCTATTAAGGAAGAAAAAGAGTTTGTAGATTCTATTAAAGCAGATGTAGTATGGCTTGGCTTTAAATGGGCAAAAGAATGTTACGCTTCAGATTATTTTCAGCAATTGTATGATTGGACGGTAGAGTTGATTAAAAATGGAGATGCGTATGTAGATAGTCAATCTTCAGATGAAATAGCATCTCAAAAAGGAACCCCGTCTGAGCCTGGAAAAGCTAGTCCTTACCGAAACCGAAGTGCTGAAGAAAATCTTTCTCTTTTTGAAGCTATGAAAAATGGTGAAACCAAAGAAAAGGAGCATGTGGTTCGTGCAAAAATAGATATGGCTTCGCCCAATATGTTAATGCGTGACCCAGTAATGTATCGCTGTTTACACAAAGCGCATCATCGTACTGGAAACGACTGGAATATTTATCCTATGTACGACTGGGCGCATGGCGAATCTGATTTTATAGAACAAATTTCACATTCGTTTTGTACACTAGAGTTTTTACCGCATCGTGAATTGTATAATTGGTTTATCAGTAAGGTTTGTAAACCAGGTGAATTTCCACCAAAACAACGTGAATTTGCTAGAAGAAATTTAAGTCATACTGTAGTTAGTAAACGAAAACTAGCTCAATTAGTAGAAAATAAAGTGGTAGAAAGTTGGGACGATCCGCGTATGCCAACTATTTCAGGAATGCGCCGCAGAGGTTACTCGCCGGCTTCTATTCGAAATTTTGCCGATAGTATTGGGATTGGAAAGCGAGAAAACAGAATTGACCTTTCACATTTAGAATTCTGCGTTCGTGAAGATTTAAACAAAACCGCACCACGTGTTATGGGCGTTCTAGACCCATTAAAAGTGGTAATTACCAATTACCCTGAAGGAAAAGAAGAATGGCTAACTGCAGAAAATAATCCAGAAGATGAACAAGCGGGAGAACGCCAAGTTCCTTTTTCTCGTGAAATTTATATTGAAAAAGAAGACTTTAGAGAAGAAGCCAACCGAAAGTTTTTTAGGTTGAAATTAGGAAAAGAAGTTCGTTTAAAAAATGCTTACATTATTAAGGCTGAAAAAGTCATAAAAGACGAAGATGGAAATGTTATTGAAGTACATTGTACTTACGATGAAGAAAGTAAAAGTGGAAGTGGCACTGAAGCTTCAAAACGAAAAGTAAAAGGAACCTTGCATTGGGTTTCTATACTGCATGCCGTTCCTGCAGAAGTTCGCCTTTACGATCGATTGTTTAGTGTAGAAGATCCTACGGAAGATAAAGAAAAAGACTTCTTAGATTTTATAAATCCAGCATCTTTAGAAGTGATTACAGCCTATGTGGAGCCTAGCCTTAAAAATGCAAAAGTTGAAGAAGCCGTTCAGTTTCAACGTAAAGGCTACTTTTGTGTTGACCGAGATTCAACAGAAAATCATCTCATTTTTAACCGAACAGTTACTTTACGGGATAATTGGAAGGGAAAGTAATTTTTCTTTTTTAAATAAATAATATCGATTTACAAATTGTTGTTACTGAATTTTTAAGATTGCTGGTGCCACCTATGAGTATTTTACTTATTTTTTATTTATAAATATTTTTTTATTTTGACGATTTGTAAGATTATGTTAACTATTTAACTATTTAACTATTTTTATTAGTAAATTATATTTGTATAATTTTAGAATTTAATAAAATGAAATCTTTTAATCCTTTATTGGTCTTATTATTATTATTATTTTCTTTAATATCATGTACAGAATCTAGTGATTCGTTTTTGGATGAAACAAGTTATATTAACAAGAGTCAATCTAACTTTAATTTAACAACAAGAGATTCTACATTAGTTGTACAAAATGCAAACTTAGATATGATATCTTTCGTACAAGACATATCTAACTTTTATAAAGCTAATGACTCTTACGAAGATCTTAAGAGAAAATTAGATCCTGTAAATCATTTAGATAACATGCATCCGGCAGCTAATGATCTTTTATTTAAGGCATATTTACATCTTTCAAATAATGGAAATAATAGTGATTTGACTGGAGAAGAAATTATGGTATTTTTTGATGTGATGCTAAAAAATGCTCAATCTGATGGCATTAATGATGTTTCAAAAGTTGATTTTACTAAAGAAAGTTTAAATCTATGGGGTAGCGATGTAGATAATCTAGCTAAAGGAAGTTGTAAATGGTATCAAATAGGATGTCATTTAAGTAATTTTTGGAATTGGTTAAATAGTAGTCCTGGAAATGGTGGTCAGACTAATTTACAAATGATAGGTACATTGATTATTGTTGCAGCAGGTATTTTAGCAGTTATTAGTGATTTATAATTATATGTTTTATAAATCTTTGATTAACAAATTTTTTCTAAGAACGTTACGCATATTGATAGTTACAATGTGCGTAGCTGTTTTTGGGCAAGAGCAACAAAATACTCAAAAAATTCAAAGTAATTATAACTTGAAAATAAAAGTTAATGATACATTATTAACTTTACAGTTAGATACTGGCTCTGCTATTAGCATACTAAATGAAGGAATTCATAATCAGAAAAGTGATAACCTTATTAAAAAAATGTCCACTCGTAAATTCACAGACGCTTTAGGAAATATTGTAGAAAAGAAAATTTACAACGGTTTGACTTTTTCTTTTAATGAAACTTTTAATGATAATCCAAATTTCATTTTTCAAAGTCTTAATTTAAATACATTTTTAAATTGCAATAATTATACTAATGATGGTATATTGGGTTTAAACTTCTTTTTAAAACATAAACCAAAACCCATATTAATTATTAATCATACTAGTAAAAGAATTGGAATAGCAGAAAGGAAGGATATAAATCTTAAAAGCTACAATAAACTTAGCTCAGACTTCAGAAATAATGCTATTTATATTGATATTAAGGTTGCTGGAAAAAAAGTTGAAATGATTTTTGATACTGGCTACAATGGCTATGTTTTATTAATTAAAAAATTTCGCAGGCTAAATAATTTTAATGAAGTTAATCTTTTTGAAAACACAAGTATGGGTGCTTTTTCATTGGCAAATAACAATGAAATTACATTTGAAGGAGTTCCTTTAGAGTTAGCCAATGTAGAACTACCTAACACAATAGTAAGCGTAAATAAAAAAGGAGTAGTTCCCTTATTTGGAGCTAAAATTATTGAAAATTTTAATTGGATTATAGACTTTGAAAAAGAAGAAGTATATTTTCAAAAACGAGATGACATTAAAAATAATTCAATAAGTGAAAAAATTAAACAGAATAATGTTGCATTAGCTGTTAACGGTAAATTGTTGATAGTTAATTCGTTTCAATCAGATTACAAAAACGGTAGTATTATTGATTCAGTGCAAAATCAAAAAGTAACGCTAGATAACATCTGCGAATTGCAAAATTTATTAAATGACAATAGTCAAGATTGGACTACTTTAAAAATAACTATAAAATAGATAAACATGAATAGATTCCTTTTTAGCATTCTAATTTTATTTTTTTTTCATTTTTACTCATTAAATAGTTTTAGCCAAAATGATATTCGTTTTTATAGTGGCTTAGGAACAAGTGAAGATGTTAAGTACAGCTTAGGAGTAGACTATAGTTTTAATCTACTTGAAAAATCTTCTAAATTTAATTTGGGTTCAAATTTAGGAATTCACTATAACCGATTTAATGATAATTTGTTAAATACTAATGAGCAAATTTATTTTCAATTGGGTTTACAAGTAAATTATCGTTTTTTAGAAAAAATGATACTACGTGTTGACCTAGGAAACCGTATTCCATTTAGCAATGAAAATTATTTTTTAATTGATTCTAATGGAAATCCTATTCTAAATTCAACGCTAGAAAGTTATAATTTTTTAAATCCAAGTTTGGAGTATAAGGTTAATAAAACAATTTCTTGTTTTGCCTTTTATACTTTTGCTTTCGAAGATGCAATAGATTTAAATAGCGTTGGTATCGGATTTATTATCAATTTAAATTAGCCTTAATTAACTAAAAATTAATTTATAGCTGCTGATTGCTACGTTAAATCCATTTCTAAATTGATGGTCTATTTTATTGAAACCATTCATAAAATAGACCATTAATTATTTAAAGCCTACCTTTGCTGGCTCATAAAGGAATGACCGCTGAATACCATAGATTGTCATTTCATAAAAACAAACTATGTCATTTAAGTCATTAGGACTATCCGATAGTCTTGTGAAAGCGGTAAGCGCGCAAGGTTACGAAAACCCAACTCCCATTCAAGCAAAAGCCATTCCGCCTGTATTAGAAGGGAAAGATGTTTTAGCTTCTGCACAAACCGGAACAGGAAAAACTGCTGGATTTACACTTCCATTAATTCAAAACTTAGCCAAAACACCAGCTTTACGCAATCGACCCGTTCGAGCATTAATTTTAACACCAACGCGTGAATTAGCAGCTCAGATTTACCAAAATGTAAAAGATTATAGTCAATTTGAGAATTTGCGCTCCACAGTTATTTTTGGTGGGGTGAATCAAAAACCACAAGTAGCAACACTCAAAAATGGGGTTGATATTTTAATAGCTACGCCGGGTCGTCTTTTAGATTTGAATAATCAAGGCTTGTTATCTTTAAAAAAAGTAGGAATATTAGTTCTTGATGAAGCCGATCGTATGCTAGACATGGGCTTTTTACGAGATATTAAAAAAGTGATGGGATTAATTCCTAAGCAACGTCAAACTTTACTTTTTTCGGCTACTTTTTCAAAAGAAATTAGAAGTTTAGCAAGTGAATTTTTAAAAAATCCTGTTTCAGTTGAATCTACTCCCGAAAACACAACGGTAGAAGCTATTCAACAACAAGTATACAGAGTTGCTAAAGAGAAAAAAACTGATTTGTTAATTAAACTGATTTCTGAAGGAAATTGGGAACAAATACTCATTTTTACCCGAACAAAACACGGAGCGAATAAGCTAGCTAAAAAATTAGAATCAGCTAATATCAATGCAGCTGCTATTCATGGCAATAAAAGCCAAGGAGCAAGAACCAAAGCTTTAGCTGGTTTTAAAGAAGGAAGCGTAAAAGCACTTGTTGCTACAGATATTGCTTCCCGTGGATTAGATATTCCTTTACTTCCATTTGTGGTGAATTTTGAATTGCCCAACGTTTCTGAGGATTATGTACACCGAATAGGAAGAACTGGAAGAGCTGGAGCGAGCGGATTAGCGGTTTCTTTGGTAAGCGCAGATGAAACATCGTTTTTAAGAGATATAGAAAAGTTAATAGGAACCAAACTGCCTATAGAAATTATAGAAGGTTTTGAGCCTGACCCCAATGCTTCAACTAAACCCTTTAACCCACAACAACGGGGTAGAAAACCAAGAGTAAATTCTGGTTCTAGAAATCCAAAAGCTGGAAATAGCAATTCTAAAGGTAAACGGCCAAGAACCCAAAGCAGTTCAAAAAAATCAAATAATTCTTGGCGGTAATTTTCAAAATTTATTTTTGTGGAAAAGCAACAAAATAATCCGTTGCACGGTGTAAAACTTGAGCAAATTGTAAAGGAATTACACCAACATTACGGTTGGGAATTTTTAGCTGAAAAAATAAATATCAATTGCTTTAAGTCTAACCCGTCTGTAAAATCTAGTTTAAAGTTTTTACGCAGAACTCCATGGGCTAGAACTAAAGTGGAAGCTTTATATATTTCTTATTTGAAAGGAGTAAAAAAAGAATAAGCTTAAAAATTTAAAAGCCACGAATACACTTATTTTTTCATGTATTTGTGGCAAATATATTTAGCTGTGATTTTTTTAAATCAGCCCAAAAAACAGGCATGTTTGTCTTTCTTAATTACTTCAATTAAGGGTTCTAAATGAGACGAAGTTGGAAAAGGTTTGTAAACTTCCCAATTTCCAGAAGCACGCATCCAATATAGTGTCCATTCTTTTTTGGATTTATAATAGCGAATTTTAGCAAATTCATTGTGTAATATTTCTTTTGGATTATCCCATACAGGGCGAATTTCAAAAAGTACGATTACATTTTTTTCGTATGAATAACCTATATCTATTTGTTTTCGGACTTCTTCATCTTCTGGTCTAATGGATTCTACAAAGCTTTTAATAATAGACTCATTAAAATCGATTGTTTTATCTGGCATACTTGCTGTTGATTAATATTTGAAATTCTAAAATACAAAATCTTGGTTTCTAAAATGGTATTTCAACTTTAGTTTGAATACTTTCTAAAAGTTCATCAAAATTTTGAATCACAAAATAATCTTCTTGCATTATATCGGTTCTAAAAGCTTTTTGAAAAACAGCTTCTTTATTAAAAGTAAGAAAATTAGCGTTACCTTGATCTATTTGATTGGTTTCTCCGTAGGAAGATAAAATACCCGCTCCGTAAGATCTTACTTTATCGTTTTCTACAATTAAACCAAACTCGATGGTAAACCAATACAAACGTTGAAGCTCAACCAGTTTTTGTTTATCGTGAATGTTTGCTAATCCCAACTTTCCAAATGCGTGAACAAAATCTGAAAAGATAGGTTGACTTAGTAGCGGAATATGACCAAAAATGTCATGAAACATATCGGGTTCTTCCAAATAATCTAAACTGTCTTTACTTCTTAACCAAGTAGAAGAACAAAACTTTTTTTCGGCTAAAAGTTGAAAGAAGTCTTCCACTTCAATCAATCCCGGAACTACTTCAATTTGCCAACCTGTGGTAGTTTCAAAAAAGGCATTTAGTTTTTTGAAATTAGGAATTTCATCTGCATTTAAAACAGGCTTCATTTCATCCAAGGCTTTCAAATATAGATGTGCTGCTTTATTCGGGATATTGTCTAATTGGCGATTAAAAAGCGTTTTCCAAACCCATTGGTCTTCAGAAGTGTAAGTGTTCATTTCTTGTTTCATAAAGCATTAAAATAAAAAATCCCGACTCTAAGTAGAATCGGGATTAAGTTTATAGTTTACATATAATTATTCCATTCTACTTGGCGTGGTAGATTGATAATAATAATATATTTTGTTGTTTATTTTCATTTGGTTTCAAAAGTAAATTTTATTTGAACTCACTAAAATTAATTATTGAATAGATTTCAATTTTTAACAAATGTCGATGTTTTAGTTTTCTCTATGTAATTAAAAACTAAATTAAAGCCCAGAAAACAAACAAATTAATGAGCTTATGGTAATAAAACCGTATCAATAACATGAATTACTCCATTAGACTGATTCACGTTTGCAATGGTAACGGTGGCAACATTACCCGCTGCATCTTTAATTTTTACAGCATCACCATCTAGCATAAAAGTGAGCGTTTCTCCTTGTACTGTTTTCATTTCAGCTTTTCCTTTTCCTTTTTTAATAGCAGCTACAACATCTTTAGCTTTAAAGTCGCCAGCAATGACATGGTAAGTTAACACTGCTTGAAGTTTAGCTTTATTTTCTGGTTTTAGTAGTGTTTCTACTGTTCCTTTAGGTAAGGCATCAAAAGCAGAGTTTACAGGTGCAAATACGGTAAATGGACCATCGCTAGATAAAGTTTCTACTAGTCCAGCTGCTTTTACGGCAGCTACTAAGGTAGTGTGATCTTTTGAGTTGACTGCGTTTTCTACAATGTTCTTGCTAGGATACATTTCTGCTCCACCTACCATTTTGGTTTGACCAAAACTTACCGATGTTACCATTAAACAAAATAGCATTACTAGATTTAATCTTACATTTTTCATAGTTATTATTTTTTATGTTCTATCTATTTACGTAAGATTTAAACATGTGGTTCATAAATTTCAAAATGAACTTACTTAGAATAAGTAATTGTAGGATTTTTTATTAAAATAGAGATTGGATAAAAAAATAAATGTTCGCAAGTTTAAGAAATGCTCACAAATACATATGATTATCTTTGTAAATAAAAAAGTCACATACTACTAAAAATTTATAGTCTATTAAAATGTTGAATAAAGTCTTTAAGTCACTACTATTTGTAGTCTTCGCTTCTATAAATTCTTCTTTTGTTTATAAATATACAGATCGAATTCAGTCAGTGAATTGTGGCTTTATTACTTTTTGCTATTTTGCTATTTTGCTATTTTGCTATTTTGCTATTTTGCTATTTTGAGGCTTCTTACACTTTAATCAATATTCAATCAAAATTAAAAACGATTTTTAAATTAAATAGAAATGGCTTCAAAAATCTGTATTGGACCTTATCTTTACTAGGTCTGGTTAGTATTGTTTTAATTGTTTTTTCAGTTGATAAAAACACATTAAACGTTGACCGTTGGTCGGCAATGGAAGTAGGTATAAAGGCATTACTAAATGGCGAATATCCATACACAGCAACTGATCATTTAAATGGTAGAACATCTAATTTTCCAGGTTTATTTATTTTGGGCTTAATTCCTTATATTTTGGGAAACATAGGGCTTTTACAAGTTTTTAACTTCGTCATTTTAGTCTATTTTTTACATAAACTGTTTCCTATAAAAATAGCTCTTTTATACTTGTTATTGGTATTTATTTCACCAGCTTTTTGGTGGGAAATTTATGTCGCAAGTGATATGATGACAAACCTATTTATTATTTTTTATGTGGTTTTATGGGTTGATCGACTTCGTCCAAAAGTACTTTCTTCAAGCCCATTCATAGCTGGTATATTGCTTTCTACTTTAGTGCTCACCAGAGGAATAGTTTTAATTCCTTTAGCTCTATACTTTACAAAAAAGTTTTTTTTGATAAACTTGAAAGCTAAATTTAAATTCTTATTAGCTGGCACTATTTGGGGAAGTTTTTTAATCCTATTAGTTTTGTTGAATGTGCCTGATTTAGAGACATTGCTTAATTTCAATCCATTAATACTTCAAACAACACAAGTACCATCGAGTTTTATATTAATTTCGTTAATCTTGCCATTTATTTTATCTTTTTACCATAAAGGCATTCCAGTAAATTACTTTAATTATGCTGTTATTTTATTGCTTCTTCCCGTGTCAATTGGATTTATAATTAAAATATGGGAGTACGGATTTATAATTACTCTTTTAGAAAGCAAATTTGATATTTCATACCTTTCTTTGGTATTCCCTTTTTTAATTTATGCTATTGTTAATCAAAACAAAGAATTGATTATTTCATAACCTTACATCTTCAGATCCATTCCGGGTTGTAGTCTAATGATTTTTAGTGTTTTATTCTATATTGTAGCCATATACATTTACATTTTAATATATTAGTAATTGTAAAAGTTTACTTTTTATTAAATATGTAAACATTTTAAATGACAAAAGATGAGAAATAAGAGAAGAATTTTAATTGAACAGCTAATAGAATTTGCTAAAAAATAATTTAGTTTAAAAAAAGTCTCACCCACTAAATCTTCAACTCCATTCCGGGTTGCAGGCGAATGTTTTGAGTTGATTTTTTTCTTTGATGTCTTTTATGCTTACTTGTGGAAATTTACGTGCAATTTTCCAAAGGGAATCGCCTTGTTGAACAACATAGATGGTTTATATTTTAGGCTGATGGTTTAAACATCATCTTTTTTGTTAAATGCAGTTTTCGTTCGCTTAATCTTTTCGTGTAGTTGGTGAGTCTCGAAAACATCCATTATTTCTATTCTTTTTTGTTAAGAATTTATATAATAAATTATTTTATAAGTTTGATGAAGTAAATATCTAAACTCAATTTCTCTTTCAATTAATTTTGGTTCTAACTGTCCAATTTCGGGTTGGTTTCTTAATCTTAAAGTTGATTGAACTATTTTTTTATTTTCATTTTTCGCTATTCTTAAACTTGCATTATTTTTTAAGTGTATGAATATTTTTTTCAACTCATTCTTAGCGAAATCCGTCCAGTAAATTTTTAATTCCATTTTTCTATTTCAGCAAGTAACTCACTGGATTCGGTCAACTTTCCATTATTTGAATCTTGAAGAGACTTATCAATTCGTGCATTTAGTTCAATAGATGTCATTTGTTCATCATAAACAGGTGATGAATGCTTCTTTTCCTTTTTCAATAATCTTTCAAATTTTGAAATTACTTTTTCATTATTTAGTTTAAAAAACTCTTGAACGAATTCTATTTTACGGGCTTCAATATTCATAATTTATTATTTATTCAAATATACAAATTAAAACTTTTAAGCTTATGGTTCACCGAATATATTGGCTTATTGCCAAGAGCAGGTTTATTTTTTTTCGATTAAAAAAGAATAAATATATTTTCACCCACTAAATCTTCAACTCCATTCCAGGCTGTAGTCGAATGCTTTTGAGTTGATTTTTTTCTTTGATGTCTTTAATGCTTACTTGTGGAAACTTACGTGCAATTTTCCAAAGGGAATCGCCTTGTTGAACTACATAAGTGGTGTATTCTTCTTCATCTTTGTTTTCTTGACTCTTCGAATCACTTTTTTTGTTTTCTATTTGTTTTGCATTTTCTGAAGCGACTTTACTTAAATTTTTTGGACGTATTTTTAAACGCTGGCCAATACTTAAACGG
>CBFIGU010000078.1:0-11525 GCA_965662165.1 Psychroflexus sp. | reverse complement strand
CTTCAAGTACAGAAATTAATTTACCATACGTAACAGCAACTTCTTCTGGTCCAAAACACTTAGTAAGAACTTTGTCTCGTTCTAAATTCGAGCAATTAATTGCTGATATTGTAAAAAGAACAATCACACCATGTGAGAAAGCTTTAAAAGCTGCTGACTTGTCTAAAAGTGACATTGACCAAGTAATTCTTGTTGGTGGTTCAACTCGTATTCCAGCAGTACAAAAAGCTGTAGAAGATTTCTTTGGAAAAGCTCCAAGTAAAGGCGTAAACCCAGACGAAGTTGTAGCTATTGGTGCAGGAATTCAAGGTGGCGTACTTACAGGAGACGTAAAAGACGTGTTATTATTAGATGTAACACCACTTTCTTTAGGTATTGAAACTATGGGTGGTGTAATGACGAAGTTAATTGAAGCAAATACTACGATTCCTACAAAAAAATCGCAGGTATTTTCAACAGCACAAGATAATCAGCCAAGTGTAGAAATTCACGTATTACAAGGTGAACGTTCTATGGCAACAGATAATAAAACCATTGGTCGCTTTCACTTAGATGGTATTCCACCAGCAAAACGTGGTACACCACAAATTGAAGTTACCTTTGATATTGATGCTAACGGAATTATTAAAGTAAGCGCAACAGACAAGGCAACAGGAAAATCTCAAGATATTCGTATTGAAGCTTCTTCTGGATTAACTGAAGAAGAAATCGAAAAAATGAAACAAGAAGCTGAAGCTAACGCTGATGCCGATAAGAAAGCTAAAGAAAAAGTAGATAAGCTTAATGAAGCTGATGCTATGATTTTCCAAACAGAAAGCCAATTGAAAGAATTTGGTGATAAATTAGCAGATGATAAGAAAAAGCCTGTTGAAGATGCATTAGCAGAATTAAAAACTGCCCATGCAACTGGCGAGCTAGAAAAAATCACTCCTGCATTAGATAAATTGAATGAAGAGTGGAAAAAAGTTTCTGAAGAAATGTATAAAGCTCAAGCAGAGGCACAACAAGGAAACCCACAAGGCCAATCGGGTGGCGCAGATGCACAATCTGGCGATTCAGGAAAAGATGATGTGGAAGACGTAGACTTTGAAGAAGTCAAGTAGCCAGTACTGAGCTTGTCGAAGTGTAGACTTTGAAGAAGTTAAATAATTTAATTAAATTTAACTTAAATTGAATAATTAAAGCAGAGTTTTTATGAACTCTGCTTTTTTCTTTTATATTTGGCGCCTAAATTAAAAACAATAGAAGATGAAAAATGTGATGAGTTTATTATTTGCTGCTTTTTTAGTGATTGCAGTATCAAGTTGTGAAGAAAAAAAGCCAGCCGATAAGGTTAAAGATGGAGTAGAAGAAGCTTCAGAAGGTGTAAAAGAAGGAGTAGAAGAAGCTACTGAAGATGTAAAGGAAGAAGTTGAAGAAATGACTGAAACCAAATCTGACTTAGAAAAAGCAGGTGAGTCTGTAGAGGATGCTGCTAAAGAAACTGGTGATGCTATGGAGAAAGCTGCAGAAGATACAAAAGAAGCTGTAGAAGATGCTGCAGAAAAGACAGGTGAAGCTGTGAAAGGAGCAACAGACAAAATGAAGAAGTCAGTTGAAGATATGTAATTCAACTACTTTATAGTAACCAAGGCATCTTATTTTAAGGTGCCTTTTTTATTTTATAAAATTGAACATGAAGAATACAATTGCACTTACTACAGATGCTGTAGTTTTTTCAAAATTGAAGAAAGATTTTTATGTATTATTAATTCAAAGAAAAAATGAGCCCTTTAAAGCCATGTGGGCTCTACCTGGTGGTTTTGTTGAAGAACATGAGAAACTGAATGTAGCATGTCAACGTGAATTAAAAGAAGAAACAAGTCTTGATGTTGCTATAGAACAATTTAGTTTGCTCGGTATATTCGATGATGTAAATCGAGATCCAAGAAGCAGAACGGTAAGTGTAGCTTATTTCTGTCTTTTGAATGAACAAAGAGCGGTTTCTGCAAGTGACGATGCTCAAGATGCTGATTGGTTTCGTTTAGATGAGCTTCAAAACTTGAATTTAGCCTTCGATCATTTCAAAATCATCGAAAAAGCCAAAAGTCAATTACAAAATAGGGATTATTAAAAAACTACTCTTTTCTTCTGGAATATATTCTTTCAATAATAGCAATAATAGACCCAACACTAAGTAATGAGTAACCAATTGCAGGTTTATCGTTGTAAAAGATACCAAAGAATATGAGCACAAATGCAAATAATAAAACAAAGTTTACCTTTTTGGTATTTATTCTTTTTCGAAAAGCAATAAGAATAATAAAAATGATTAATAAACCAATTAAGGCATATGCTAATTCATTCATCGCAAGTTTTTTTCAAATATCTAAAATAAAGACAGATTTAAGGATGAATTAAGCCTTTCTTCACTACGGCTTAAAACTATTTTTAAATTCGTTGTAGTTTTTTGTTTCTTGAATAGTTCTTTCTGTAGCTTCAAAACGATCAGAAAAAATACTTTTCTTGAGTTCTAATTCATCAAAATGAATAGAAGATAAGTCAGCAAGAGAATGAATAAAATCTCGCATAGAATATTTTCTGCTCGTATCTAATTTTCTCCTAAAACTTTCTTCAAAATTTTTGTTTTTCCATAAAATAAAAGGAACTTCAAACATACTCGGCGATGGATTATCGTCATTGTGACCAGCAAAATCTTGATTTAAGAATACTTCTTCGCCATGATCAGCGAAGTATAAAACATAACTTTCTCCGTTTTCTTTTTCCACTTGTTTAATAACTTCATCAATTAAGAAATCATTGTATAAAACAGCATTATCATATTCATTTCTTTTTTGAATGGCTTCTTCTGATGTATAATTGATGTTGGGTGGTGTTGAATTAAACTTTTCAAAACTTGACGGATAGCGGTCGTTGTATTGCAAATGTGTACCTAAAAGATGCAACACAATAAATTTGTGTTTAGATTTTCTTTTAAGTGCAGTTTTTAAGTGGGGAAGAAGTACTTCGTCTAAAGGTGTTTTTTTGCCGGCTAAAGCCGTGTTGGTATAAGTATAAAAGTCTGATGCTCTCGAAATTTTGGTTACTATACTTTCGTAAGGTCCAATAGGTCTTTGATTTGAAATCCAATGTGTTTCAAAACCAGCTTGATTGAACATTTGTACAATTGTAGATTCTTTTTCTTTTTTGAAATTATTTAAAGTTAAGGCTGTTTTTAAAGCACCAATGGTAAAAGCATTAGTACTGATTACATCTTCAAAAACCGCTAATTGATTTTTTCTTTGATTTAATCTAGGGTTAGTCGCTCTTGGGTAACCGTAAAGTTGAAAATTATGTTTTGTAGTTGATTCACCAATTACTAAAACAAAAGTTTTAGGTTGGTTACCAGAAGTTTCCACATGAGTTAGATGACCTGTTTTGGTATCGATTTCTAAACTTGATAGCGCTTCTTGTTCTTCTTCATATACTAAAACACCACGTAATACTAAGTAAGGAAAATTTTGATCTATTAATTTGGTAATACGTAGAACAACTAAGCATAAAATAATACTTAAAACCAATCCTATTTTATTAAAAGCAGGAAGAAGTACAGTTTTTTGTTTCAGTTGAAATACGAAATAAATTAAGATGTACACTAAGCTTAAAGACGCATAAATTATACTAAATGGATTGATGTAAAAACTGAGAAACTCACTGGCTTCAGCAACATTGGTTTCAAAAAGGACAAAAATTGATGATGCAGAAAAATTAGCTCCAAACCAATTAAAATAAAGTGTTTCTGCAAAAATGAAAAACACAAATAAGCAAAATAAAAAATTCTTTAATTTTTCTTTTAAAAAATAGTTATTGAAGAATAAAGCTATACTTAATAACACTAATGCAAACAGGTGATTTTCTGCTAGATTTAGAAAACGATAGCTGCTAAATTTACCAGAGCTAACTTCAATTAAAAAAGCAGCCAAAATTGGCAACCACCACCATAATAAATAAGACCAATTAATATGTTTGATTTTTGGATTAAAAAATCCTTCCAAAAGCTTACTCAAAATTTAAAATGGATTTTGAAATTTATACCTACATTTGGTTTCAAATGTAATCTAAAAAAATGAACTCATTGCTACCTAAGGTTTGTATTGTAAGCGTTTCGCTTGCCAAAGGTGGTGCTGAGCGTTCTGCTGCAGTTTTATCTCAATTGCTAGATAACTTAGGTTACGATGTGCATGTAGCTATTCTCACCAACGCAATAGATTATGCTTATAGCGGAAAGTTATACAATTTAGGAGAAGATAAAGATTCGACAAATCATCCACTTGCTAGATTTAAACGATTTGAAAAGTTCAAAAAATATTTAGCCCATCAACAAATTGAAATTGTAATAGACCACAGACCAAAAAACAACTATTACCGAGAAGTTTTCTATGCTAAATATTTGTATAAAGGCATTAAAAGAGTTTATGTTGTGCATAACAGTAAAAAAGAAACTTATTTTGCTAAGCCTTTTGCCAAGATGATCAAGCTTTACAAATCCAATTTTCATACAGTTGGAGTTTCTCAATTCATTACTCAAAATTTATTACTATCACAGGGAATTTTGAACTCAAGTACCATTCACAACGCTCACGTAGCGGAATGGCAAAACACAAAATGTGAAACTCCTGAATCTATAGCGGACCTGGAAAATTACATTTTGTACTACGGTAGAATTGAAAATCAATCTAAAGACATTCAATTCTTATTAGATGCCTATGCGAATTCTCAGTTAGCTAAAAAGGGTTTTGATTTAATTATAATGGGTAAGGGGCCAGATGAAGATGAATTATCCAATTATGCAACAGGTTTAGCTTGCAAAAATCAAATTCATTTTTTACCATTTCAACCCAATCCATTTGGAATAATTAAAAAAGCTAGATTAGTAGCTTTAACCAGTAAATATGAAGGATTTCCTATGGTTTTAATTGAATCTTTAGCTACAGGTATTCCAATTGTTTCATTAGACTTTATTTCGGGACCTGCAGAAGTTATTCAACATGAAAAAAATGGATTATTAGTAAAGAATAGGTCTATAACAGCATTTGCTTCAGCTTTAGAGAGAATGTGTTTTGATGATGCATTACATCAAACCTGTAAACAAAATGCAAGCGCTTCAGTTGAAGCATTTTCAGCTGATCAAATAGCAATGAAATGGGATAATTTATTGCGTAGCTTTTCGAAATAAGGGGTAAATAAACGTTTTTCTGAAGTAAAATAAAATGACTAAGAAATAGGCAACATAAGCAATAAAATGTCCTAAAACAGCTCCTTCTAATCCAATTTCCTTTATCATAAAATAAGAGCAGCCTAATATTGCTACAGCCAAAAATAAATCAGTTAAAATAAAGCTTATCGTCATTCGTTTTGCATGAAACTGATAAACCATAACCAAAGTTATAATTCTAAAAAAATCTCCTAAAATTTGAAATAAAAATAAGTTTTGAGCTGGTAAAAATTCTTCAGTAAAAACAAAAAGTAATAATTCTTCTCTAATAAAATAAACCAAAGTTAAACCTAGAATATAGATAGGCATTAGTTGTTTGTAAAAGTTGAATACAATATTTTTAAAATCTGTATTATTCTTTGCTTTTACTAATTTGGGTAAAATAAACAAGTTTAAAATAGAAAGTACAAACATTAAATAATAAGATGAAATTCTATTTACAGCTTCCCAATATCCTGCATCTGCTTCAGATAAATCTGCTATTAATAAATTACGTATTCCTAAAAATACTAAAGGAAAGCTAATGCTAGAAATAAGTGCCATTAAAGCATAATGCCCAAAGTTTTTAAGTACTTTCTTTTTAATGTTTTTCCATGAAAATAAATTAAATAAAGACCAGTAGGCCTTAAAATAGAGTAAACTAAAAAACACTAAGGCAGAAGGTATAATTATTAAGGTGTATAAAGCTCCTTTTAAATTGAATTGATATACAAGTAAAGAAAAGACAATTAAGTTTAAAACGTGACCAATAATATGAACTCGAATTATTTTATTGAATTCTTCAAAAGCCTTCATCATAGCCAAAACATATACATGCAACACGTGCAATGGCAAAATGATTGCTAAAAATTGAATAATTACCGTAAAGTCTTTTTCATTAAATAAGATTTGATTTATTTGACTTGAAAGACCAAAAATGAGTAGTCCTACACCTAAGCATACCATTAAACCAATGCCTAGTAAACTAGAAATAAACGCTTTTTGTTGTTCTTTAAGATTTTCTGTTTCGGCAGCATATTTTACAACTGCACGTTCTAGCCCGCCAGCAGAAAAATTATGTGCAATGTTTAAGAAATTTCTGAAATTCCCCATCAATGCAACACCTTGAGGACCTAAAAAATAGGCTGTAAGTTTAGAAACTCCTAAACCAGTAATCATTTTAATGAACACACTAAGCGAATTAAAAGAAGTCACCTTTAGTAGCGGAGAAGCTAGAATGATGTTTTTTAATCGCTTAATCATAATTCAAATATAAATGAAGTTATTGAACTTAGCCCAAATAAAAAACTGCTTCCGTTAAAAAGCAGTTTTTTAGTAATTTTATTCTAAAAAAAAGATACTTATAAAATTAACATTGCATCTCCATAGCTGTAAAATCTATATTTTTCTTTTATAGCTTCTTTGTAGGCTTTCTCCATTAAGTCATGACCTGCAAAGGCAGAAATCATCATTAATAAAGTAGATTTTGGCATGTGGAAATTGGTTACCATACAATTGGCAATGCTAAAATCGTAAGGCGGGTGAATAAATTTGTTGGTCCAACCTTCAAATTCGTGTAAAGTTAAATTTGCGTTTACAGCACTTTCTAAAGTTCGCATTACTGTAGTGCCCACAGCACAAATTTTACGTTTTTCTTTTAAGGCTTTATTTACAACTGTAGTTGCATCTTTGGTGATTGAAATTTGCTCACTATCCATTTTGTGTTTAGATAAATCTTCTACTTCAACTGGATTAAAAGTTCCTAAACCAATATGTAAGGTAACTTCAGCAAAATCAATTCCTTTAATTTCTAATCTTTTCATTAAATGTTTAGAAAAGTGTAGTCCCGCGGTTGGAGCTGCAACTGCACCTTCATTTTTAGCGTAAATGGTCTGGTAACGTTCTTCATCTTCCGGTTCAACGGGTCTAGAAATGTATTTGGGAAGTGGAGTTTCACCTAATTCTCTAAGTTTCTTTCTAAATTCAGTATACGATCCGTCATATAAAAAACGTAAAGTTCTACCACGAGAAGTGGTATTGTCTATTACTTCTGCAACTAAGCTTTCATCTTCACCAAAATAAAGTTTATTTCCTATTCTAATTTTTCTTGCTGGATCCACTAAAACATCCCAAAGACGGGTGTCGGGATTTAATTCTCTTAATAAGAAAACTTCAATACGAGCTCCAGTTTTTTCTTTATTTCCGTATAAACGTGCAGGAAAAACTTTAGTGTTATTAAACACCATTACATCTTTTTCGTCGAAATAATGAATTAAATCTTTAAATTGTTTGTGTTCTATGGTTTCGTCTTTACGATTAACAACCATTAGTCTAGATTCATCACGATTTTCAGCTGGTCTGTCTGCAAGCAATTCTTCGGGTAAATCAAATTCAAATTGAGATAATTTCATTTTAAGATGTTTTTTTTAAGAAGCTGCAAATATACAACTTGCACATAGGCCTTGTCAAGTGTTTTACAACATTAATTATGAAGACTTCATAACTTAACCAAGAGTATTTACAATTATTTTCTTGCTTCTCTTCGATATAGCGTGTAGTAGCTTATAAAATATTACCTTTGCGGCAATTTAGAAAAAACATTTACTTTAGAAATAAATACATATGAAAGCAGGAATTGTAGGTCTACCTAATGTTGGAAAATCAACTTTATTTAATTCTTTATCTAATGCAAAAGCACAAAGTGCAAATTTCCCGTTTTGTACAATAGAACCTAATGTAGGCGTAATTAATGTTCCAGATCCACGTTTACAAAAACTTGCAGATTTAGTAAATCCCCAACGTGTGCAACCTGCAACTGTAGAGATTGTTGATATTGCAGGATTAGTTAAAGGTGCAAGTAAAGGCGAAGGTTTAGGAAATCAGTTTTTAGGAAACATTAGAGAAACAGATGCAATTCTTCACGTATTAAGATGCTTTGATGATGACAATATTGTGCATGTTGATGGAAATATAAATCCGATTAGAGACAAGGAAACTATTGATATCGAATTGCAGCTAAAAGACTTAGAAAGTGTTGAAAAAAGATTAGAAAAGACTAAAAGAGCCGCAAAAACAGGAAACAAAGAAGCAATTAAGGAGTTAGCGGTTTTAGAAAAGTTGCAAACAGGTTTAGAAGCTGGAAAATCGGTAAGAGCCATAGAAATAACTGATGAAGATCGAGATGAGTTTGTAAAACCAATGCAATTAATTACAGATAAGCCGGTGCTTTATGTATGCAATGTAGACGAAGGTTCTGCTGTTAACGGCAATGCTTATGTTGAAGAAATTAAAGAATTGGTTAAGGAAGAAGGAGCTGAAGTTTTGGTTTTAGCTGTTGGTATTGAAGCCGATATAGCAGAATTGGAAGATTATGAAGAACGTAAATTATTCTTAGAAGATATTGGTTTAGATGAAGCTGGCGTGGCAAAATTAATTCGTTCAGCTTATAACTTATTAAATCAACAGACCTATTTTACCGCAGGAGAGAAAGAAGTTAGGGCTTGGACCATTCCAGTTGGTGCTACAGCGCCAAAAGCGGCTGGTGTAATACATACTGATTTTGAAAAAGGTTTTATTCGTGCAGAAGTAATTAAATATAAAGACTATGTTGAATTAGGAAGTGAAAATAAAGTAAAAGAAGCAGGTCTTTTAAAAGTTGAAGGGAAGGAATATGTTGTTCAAGATGGTGATATTATGAACTTTAGGTTCAATGTTTAATTGAAATTCCCAAAGTTTAGCTAAAAATATATTACAATTGTTGTTGACTTCTGTTGCATGTCTATTTTTGAAATAAAAACATGAAAAAATTAATTCTAATCGCATTTTTGGTATTCGGATTTCACACCAATGCACAAACAAATTCTTCCATGAGTAATAGCATACATCAATTTACAACTACCGCATTAGAAGGAGAATCTTTTGATTTTTCTAGTCTCAAAGGAAAAAAAGTAATGGTGGTAAATACCGCTTCAAAATGTGGCTTAACTCCGCAATACAAAGATTTACAAGCTTTATATGAGCAATTTAAAGATGAAAATTTTGTAATCGTTGGTTTTCCAGCTAATAATTTTATGGGGCAGGAGCCAGGCACGAATGAAGAAATAGCTGCTTTTTGTGAGCGTAATTACGGTGTAAGTTTCCCAATGATGGAAAAAATATCAGTAAAAGGAAAAGACATGCATCCCATCTATCAATTCTTAACGCAAAAGAAAAAGAATGGTAAAATGGACTCTGATGTTGAATGGAATTTTCAAAAATATCTAATTAACGAATCTGGCGAATTAGAAATGGTCATTTCTCCAAGAACTAATCCTATGGACAGTAAAATTGTAGATTGGATTAAATCTTAAGGCTATGCAAATTAATTGCAAAGGCAAGCTAATAGATTTAAAAACACCCAAAGTAATGGGTGTTTTAAATTTAACACCAGATTCTTTCTATGATGGCGGACAGTATAAAAATTTGAAAGATGCCTTAACTCAAGTTGAAAAAATGCTTGATGAAGGAGCAACTTTTATTGATGTAGGCGCTTATAGTTCTAAACCTGGTGCTCATCATATCTCTGAAGAAGAAGAGCTAAGTAGATTATTACCTATTTTATCAGAGATATTAAAATGCTTTCCAGAAATTCTTATTTCTGTAGATACATTTCGGAGCAATGTAGCAAAATCTGCAATTGAAGCTGGAGCTTGTATAATAAACGATATTTCTGCTGGAAATTTAGACGATAAAATGATGCAAACTGTTGCAGCACTACAAGTTCCATATATTATGATGCACATGAAAGGTACACCACAAACCATGAAAGAGCTTAATAACTATGATGACTTAATACAAGATGTAAATTTTTATTTTTCTGAAAAGATTAGCCAAGCAAAATCTTTAGGAATAAATGATTTTATTATTGACCCTGGTTTTGGATTTGCCAAAAATATTTCTCAAAATTTTGAATTACTCCATAATTTAGAAGCTCTACATTTTCATGATGTTCCCATTCTCGCTGGCGTTTCAAGAAAATCTATGATTTACAAGACTTTACAAACTACACCACAGCAAGCTTTAAACGGAACTAGTGTTCTCAACACCATTGCCATACAAAAAGGAGCTAAAATTCTTCGTGTGCACGATGTAAAAGAAGCTTCAGAAGTTATTCAGCTTTTGGCTCAGTTCAATTAATATCCTTACTTTTAAGCCATGGGTTTAGACTTTTTAGACATTGGCTTTTTTGATATCTTAGATATCCTTTTAGTTGCCTTTCTACTTTTTTATGTTTATCGATTAGTAAAGGGGAGTTCTGCTATCAATATATTTATTGGTATTGTAATTATTTACCTTTTATGGCAGCTAACGCTTTTGCTTAATATGGAAATGTTTAGTAACGTCCTTGGCCAATTTATTGGTGTTGGAATGTTTGCACTAATTGTCGTTTTTCAACAAGAAATAAGAAAGTTTCTATTAATGATAGGATCTACCAATTTTTCTAGGAAAGGCTTTCTCAAAAAAATCAACTTTTCAAGTAAAACAATAGATGATTTATCGTATTTAGAAGACTTAGTTGAAGCTTGTAAAAAATTAGGAAGTACAAAAACAGGAGCTTTAATTGTATTACAGAAAAATACCAATTTAGATTTTGTAAAGAATAGCGGAGATGAAATGCACGCAGAATTTAATATTCCAATACTAGAATCAATATTTTACAAAAACTCACCATTACATGATGGAGCAATTGTTATTGAAGATGCTGTTATTACCGCTACACGAGTAATTCTCCCCGTAACAAATGATAGAAATATACCCCTTCGATTTGGTTTAAGACACCGAGCTGCAATTGGTATAACCGAAAAGACCGATGCTTTGGCTTTAGTGGTTAGTGAAGAAACAGGGCAAATATCTTATATAAAAGATGGAGAGTTTAGAATTTTTGAAGATGAAAAAGAGTTGGTGAGTAAGCTTCAAAAAGATATGCAATAAAAACTCCCTAAATGCATAATACAATTAGGGAGTAAAAAACTATTTGCTATGAAAAATTTTACTTCAACCTTTTGTCCTTTTTAGACATATAGTAAACCGCGCCCACCAAAGCTGCTATTACTAATCCAAAAACAACAGTCATAATAATTGCACCATTTGTCCAATTAACCCAAAGTAAATTTGATGTAAACATGTTCGGTTGATTTAAAATTCTAGAGCAAAATTAAAAGACAAGTTCAGTTTTTAAAATGACAAATGTCATATAATTAAAAAAGGCTACTTCTAATTTAGAAGTAGCCTTAAATTTTAAAAACTTAATGTA
>CBFIGU010000077.1:0-11613 GCA_965662165.1 Psychroflexus sp. | reverse complement strand
TCCTGCTATCATACTTCCCATCTGTAAAGCTGCTGCTACCAAAACAGCAGTTTTGTACTCAATCATGTGCAAGTATTCATCAATTTTAACATCATCACGCTCTTCAAAATCAACATCATGTTGCTGACCTTCGCAAACTTCTTGAGCAGTTTTAGAAAACAAATGAAGAAGTGGTTTGAATAACTCAGACTCGTAGGCTTCAAAGTATTGATAAGCTTGAATTAACATAGCATCGCCCGATAAAATTCCGGTATTTACATCCCATTTTTGGTGAACGGTTGCTTTACCACGACGTAAAGGTGCAGCATCCATAATATCATCATGAATCAAACTAAAATTATGAAAAGTTTCTATAGCCATTGCAGCAGGTAATGCTTTCTCTTTGGTCGAGCCAAAAGCTTCAGCAGCCATTAAAACCAGTAAGGGTCTTAAGCGTTTCCCGCCTAAATTTAAAATATAGTCGATAGGCTCATAGAGTCCGGCTGGCTCTTTTTTATAGTTTTGTTCGGCTAAGTAGCTTAAAAATGTAGACTGGTAATGTGCTAAAGAATCCATGTAATTTCACTTTAGAGCAAAACAACACTTTTTTTTTAAGATATTTCTAAAACAAAATGCAAAATTGACATTCTTTCATTTTCCAAAGTGTGCTCTATGCTAAGCTATACATCTTCAAAATGTTAAAATTAAAATAAAACCATGGAAACTTTAAAAGTATCAAAAGTTTCCACTTAGCTTTGCCGTCGCAAATGAAAGATAAAATTATACATAAATCTGCTGAGTTGTTTTTGGAATTTGGTTTCAAAAGTGTAACCATGGATTATATTGCTTCAGAATTAGGTGCTTCCAAAAAAACCATCTATGAGCATTTTAGAAATAAATCTCATTTAATTGAAGAAGTTGCCAATTATATAAGCCACGAAATTCAACTGGAAATTGATGAGGTTATGAAATCTGATTTTAATCCTATAGAAGAGCTATTCGAAATTAAGCGATGTGTACTCAAAAGGTTAAAAGACGAAAAATCTTCTCCACAGTTTCAAATGCAAAAATATTACCCAGAGATTTATCAGCGCTTACGAAACAACCAAGTTTGTAAAATGGACGAATGTTGTACAATTAACCTTTCACGCGGAATTAAGAAAGGTTATTATCGAGAGAATTTAAACGAAAGTTTTATTACTCGACTTTATATATCGGGAATGTTGAATCTTAAAAATGAAGAGTTGTTTAAAGATACAGAATTGTCTCCAAAACAATTGTACGAAGAGTTTTTGTCTTACCATTTAAGAAGCATAGTTACCCCAAAAGGATTAGAAATTTTAAAACAAATAGAAATAAATAAGTGATGCATAAACAATATACAATCATCTTTATGTTGATGTTAGGTTGGCTAGGTTTTTCTCAAGAAAGTGAAGAATCTCGTTCATTTTCTTTACAAGAAGCCATAACATTTGCAGTAGATAGCAGTTACAATGCCATTAATGCCAGAAAGGATGTGTTAGCAGCAATGAAGCAAAAATGGGAAACCACAGCAGATGGTTTACCACAAATTAGTGCTAATGTAGATTACCGGTATAATCCCGTGGTGCAAGTAACTCCTTTACCAGCAGAACTTACCGGTGGCGAGCCTGGTACATTTGTTCCGGTTCAATTTTCGCCAAGGCAGAATATGAATGCTTCAGCTACTTTAAATCAGTTAATTTTCGATGGGTCTTATATTGTAGCCTTACGTGCTGCCAAGACCTTTTTAAAATACTCAGCTAATTTTGAAGAAAAAACACAGTTAGAAGTAAGAAAAGCTGTTGTTGAAGCCTACGGAAATGTTTTGTTGATGGAAGAATCAATTGGCATTATTGAGCGTAACTTAACTAATGCAGAAAGCAACTTAAAAGAAACCAGAGCCATCTATATTAATGGTTTGGCTGAAGAAGAAGATGTTGAGCAATTAGAAATTACCGTCTTGCAATTGCAAAATGAATTACGAAATGCAAAACGAAATTACGTAATTACCCAAGAGACTTTCAACTTTGTACTTGGTTTACCTATAGAAACTAAGGTAGATTTTACAGACGATTTAAATCAGTTGGCTTCAAATAATCTAATGTCTAAAGATTTACTAACAGAAAACCCTGAGTTAGATGATAATATCGATATTAAAATTGCAGAAAATTTAGTTCAACAACGCGAACTAGAGTGGAGATTAGAACAGAGTAAAGCCTTACCAACATTAAGTGCATTTGCAAATTATGGTTATACCGCTTTTGGTGAAGAATTTAACTTTTTAGGTTCAGATGCAGATTGGTTTGACTTTTCTACCATAGGTGTAAATCTTAGTATTCCCATTTTTAGTTCTTTAAAACGTACAGCTAGAAGTCAGCGAGCAGAAATTGCATTAGAACAAGCAGAAGTAGAATTAACCCAGTCTACCCAGCAAATTAAATTACAAGCAAACCGCGCTCAGTCTGATTTTAAATTTGCAACAGAAAGCTTCATTACTTCACAAAAGAATTTAGATCTAGCGGAACGCATAGAACAAAAAAATGAAATTAAATTTAAAGAAGGTATAGCCACTAGTTTTGAATTACGACAAGCACAACAACAACTATATGCAGCTCAAAATGAATATTTACAAGCTATGTTGAATATCATTACAGCAAAAGCTCAACTCGAAACAATACTTAATAAACCAGTCATTAAATAAAATTTGACCATGAAAAAAATTATCACACTCATAACAATGATGTTGCTCTTTTCATCTTGTGGAAAGAAACAGAAATCTATCGATGATATTTTAGCTACAAAAGACGTTGAAACAATTCAAAAGAAAAAGGATGAATTGGTAAATAAACAACAAAACCTGAACGAAAAAATTAAAAGATTAGACGATACTTTAAGGCAACTAAGTCCAGATAGAAACATTCCATTGGTAACTCAGTTCGAGACAAAAGCAGAAGATTTTGTGCATTTTGTTGAATTTCAGGGTAGTGTAGAAACCAAACAAAATTTGATGATTACCCCAGAGATAAGTGGTTTTTTAGAAAATGTATTGGTAAAGGAAGGAGATGAGGTTTCTAAAGGCCAATTATTAGCAAAAATCGATGACTCTGGTTTAGCTCAACAGTTAATGCAATTAAAGATACAAAGAGACTTAGCCAAAACAACCTTTGAGCGTCAGCAGCGTTTGTGGAAGCAAAATATTGGTAGCGAAATGGAATATTTGAATGCTAAATCTAGCTACGAATCCTTGGTTCAAAACGTTTCTCAAATAGAAAAACAATTAAATAAAACAGCAATCAGAGCGCCTTTTGAAGGTATTGTTGATAATATCATTACCGAAGAAGGTAACGTGGTTAGCGCAGGAATGACTTCAATTTTGAGACTAATCAACTTAAATGATATGTACATTGCTGTAGATATTCCTGAAAAATACCTGCAGAACATTTCGACTGGCAAAAAAGCTGAAATTTATTTACCCGTTTTAGGAAAAACAGCCAATTCTAGTGTTAGACAAACAGGAAATTATATCAATCCTGCCAATAGAACATATAGAATAGAAGTTGAAGTTCCAAATCCGGAAAATAACATCAAACCTAATATAACGGCAAGAGTAAAAATAAACGATTATAATAACGAAAATGCCATTTTGATTCCGCAAAGTATCATTTCTGAAAATGCAGAAGGAGAACAATATGTGTATGCAATTCAGAATAATGATAATAATAAGACTAAAGTTAAACAAGTCATTATAGAAACTGGTAAAACACAAGGCGATTATATAGAAATCATTCAAGGATTAAATCCTAAAATGAAACTTGTAAGAGAAGGAGCAAGAAGTGTAAAAGATGGGCAAACCGTAAAGGTTGATAACAATTAATAAAAGTCATCTTTTAAATAAATTGAACATACACTACAATAGGTTAACTACTACAACTATCACTGATGAATAAAAATACAGAAAAAGAATTTGCACTATCATCTTGGGCTATAAGCAATAAAAGAACGATGTATGTAGCCATCATCTTAATTTTATTCTTGGGAGGATCAGCTTATTTTTCTATGCCAAGAGAGAGTTTTCCAGAGATAAAAGAAACAAAAATATATGTAAGTTCCTTATTTCCAGGAAACACTGCAGAAGATATAGAAAAACTGATTACAGACCCGCTGGAAGACAAATTGAAAAATGTAAGTGGTGTAGTAGAAATTGTCTCTACATCGCAAGAAGATTACTCTATGGTTACCGTTGAGTTTGAAGATGATATATCAGTAGAGTCGGCAAAACAAAAGGTAAAAGATGAAATTGATAGTGAAACTTCTAGTGAAGACTGGCCTACATTTAATGGCGCAAAAGTAGAGCCTAATGTTTTCGAATTGAGTATATCTGAAGAAATGCCAATATTAAACATTAACATATCTGGAGATTACCCAGTTGAAAAGCTTAAAGAATTTGCTGAATATCTTGAAGATGAGATTGAAGACTTAGCTGAAATTAAAAAAGTAGATATTCGTGGAGCGCAAGAAAAAGAAGTTGAAGTAGCGGTTGATATTTACAAAATGATGGCTGCAAAAGTCAATTTTGATGATGTTTCAAATGCAATTCAAAGAGGAAATACAACTATGTCTGCGGGTAATCTCAAAACTAGTGGTCAACGCCGAACCATTAGAATTATCGGTGAAATAGAAAATCCTGAAGAACTTGAAAATTTCGTTGTTAAGTCTGAAAATGACAGCCCGATTTACTTAAAAGACATAGCAGAAGTTAACTTTCAACCGGAAGATAAAACCACTTACGCTAGAGAATACAACCCAGAAACAGGAAAAGGCGAAACCGTTGTGATGCTTGATGTTAAAAAACGTTCAGGTAAAAATATGGTGGAAGCTGCAGAAAAGATTGAAGTGATTGTGAAAAACGCTAAGGCTAATGTTTTTCCGCCAAACCTTAGAGTAACAACAACCAATGACCAATCTTCAAAAACTATCGGTCAGGTAGAAGATTTAGTAAATAACATCATCTTCGGTATCATCTTAGTCATTACGGTTTTAATGTTCTTCTTAGGATTCAAAAACGCTTTATTTGTTGGTTTTGCTATTCCGATGTCTATGTTTTTATCACTTACTATTTTGAGTGCCTTGGGGTATACCATGAATACGATGATTCTTTTTGGACTCATTATGGGTCTCGGAATGTTGGTAGATAACGGTATTGTTGTGGTTGAAAATGTATACAGACTCATGGACGAAGAAGGCCTGAGTAGGGTAGAGGCTGCTAAAAAAGGAATTGGCGAAATTGCATTCCCTATTATCATTTCAACTGCTACAACGGTTGCTGCATTTATTCCACTTGGTTTGTGGCCAGGACTTATGGGTCAATTTATGATTTATTTTCCAATCACTTTATCGGTAGTTTTGGGTTCTTCATTGGTAGTTGCTATTTTCTTTAACTCTGTTTTGGTCTCGCAATACATGACGGTTGAAGACCGAGAATTACCATTCAAGAAAATCATCAGAATTACTATTATTTTTGTAAGTATAGGTTTGCTAATTGCGTTTTTTGGAGGCAAATATAATGGCTTAGGAACCCTAATGATTATAACAGCAATTCTTATTTGGGTTTATCGATTATTCTTAAGATCTGCTAGTTTAAATTTTCAAACGAAGGTCTTAACCAGATTTGAAGATTTTTACGAAAAAACATTAACTAAATCGCTCAAGGGTTGGAAACCTGCATTAATTTCTATTGGAAGTTTTGTGCTATTTATTGCTTCAATTGGTGGTTTTGGTTATTCTGTAGATCAGAAGCGAACTAAAATTGAATTTTTTCCTGATAACAAGCCTAATCAAATTATAGTATATATCGAATATCCAGAAGGTACCGCTATTAAAAAAACCAATGTGATAACAAAAGAAATAGAAAAGAAATTTTTCGAAATTCTTTATGATAGCGAATACATTGAAAAGGGTAAAAACTTCATGGTAGAAAGTGCAGTTTCTCAAGTTGGAGAAGGTGCAGGAAATCCACAAACAGATGGTGGTTCAGCTGCAGAAATGCCACACAAAGGAAAGATTACCGCTTCCATGAGAGAATACAAATTTAGAAATGGTAAAGACAGTGAGCTTCTAAGACAAGAAGTGCAAGAGAGTTTAAGCGGTGTTTATCCAGGTGTGTTGGTTTCTGTTGAAAAAGATGCTAACGGTCCACCCGTTGGACCACCAATCAATATTGAAATTGAAGGAAAAGACTACAATGAGCTCATCAATCTAGCTGAACGCATGCGTGCATTTATAAATTCTAAGAATATTTCAGCCATAGATGAATTAAAAATTGATGTTAACAAAGGCAAGCCTGGCATGGAGGTGATTGTTGATCGAAAAAAAGCTGGTGAATTAGGCGTGAGTACCGGTCAGGTTGGTTCACAATTAAGAAATTCACTTTTTGGTGTAAAAGCTGGTGTTTATAAAGAAAATGGAGATGATTATGACATTTATGTTCGATTCAATGAAGATTTAAGATACGATAAAAGTGCTTTATTTAATCAGAATATTATTTTTAGAGATATGTCTTCTGGTTTGGTGAAAGAAATACCTGTTTCTACAGTGGCTAAGCAAAAAAATAATTCGAGTTTTAGTGCAATAAAACATAAAGATGGTAAACGAGTGGTAACTGTTTATTCAGCCTTGGCTCCTGGCTTTGTTGATGCGGGTGCAGCGGTTGAGCAAATCAAGAATGAAATGAAAAATTTCGATAATATGCCATCTGATGTGAAAATTGATTACACAGGACAAATTGAAGAACAAAACAAAGAACAAGCTTTCTTGATCAAAGCCTTTTTCTCTGGTTTATTTTTAATTTTCTTAATCTTAATATTCCAGTTTAATTCCATATCTAAACCTACTATTATCATGATTGCTATTTTCTTGAGTTTGATAGGGGTTTTTGGCGGAATAGTAATTACTGGAGCTTCTTTTGTTATTTTAATGACCATGATGGGTATTATTTCCCTAGCTGGTATTGTGGTAAATAATGGCGTTGTTCTTTTAGATTACGCACAACTTCTTATAGATCGTAAAAAGAAAGAATTAGGCTTAAGCGAAGATGAAAACTTATGTAAAGCAGATCTTTTAGAACAAACTATAAAAGCCGGTAAGGCCCGTTTACGCCCAGTTTTATTGACAGCAATTACAACCATTCTGGGATTAATACCATTAGCCATTGGACTTAATATTAATTTCTTTACACTGCTTAGCGATCTTGATCCAAATATTTATTTTGGTGGAGATAATGTGATATTTTGGGGACCTTTAGCTTGGACCGTAATCTACGGACTCTTCATTGCAACTTTCTTAACATTGATTGTTGTGCCAGTTATGTTTTATTTGAGCAAAAGTTTAAAATTCAGATTGAGAAAGGTAGAAGTATAAAAGACTCGATTTTTATCAATGAAAACAAACATTTTAAATAGTTTCTACTTTAAGGAATTAATAAATTTTTTAAAAAATGCTAAATTATCTGGTAAAATGCTTACATTTAGTTAATTAAATTTAGGACTATGTCAAAATTTGGAGAATTAATTGATTTAGATATTCCAGTTTTGTTGAATTTTTATACAGATTGGGATGAGCAGTGTAAAAGCATGCAGCCTATTTTAAAAGATGTTGCTGCAGCTTTGGGTGACCATGCAAAAGTCATTAAAATCAATATCGATAAAAATCAAGAACTAGCTGAAGCACTTCGGGTGAAAATACTACCTACCCATATTGTTTACAAAAATGGAGACATGGTTTGGCGTAAATCAGGTTTAATCGATGCCAATAGCTTAGTTGCCAAAATACAATCTGTATCTTAAATGGCTTTAAATTGATAGCCTAGCTTTCTAAAATGCGCCAAATATTCGGGTAAAATATAGCTTAAGTTTTTGAAGGCTTTTTCACTATCATGAAAGACCACAATACTTCCACTTTCTGTAGCAGCTATACTTTTTTGAAGTAAGGGTTCTGGATTTAAATGTTGTGCATAATCTTTAGTTAGCACATCCCACATTACTAGAAGTTGTTTTTGCTTTAAAATATATTCAGCTTGTTTAGAAGTGATCCTGCCATAAGGTGGTCTGAAGAGATTTGTTTTGAGTTTATGTTTTTTAAATTCAGCTTCAGCTAATTGAAAATCATCTACATATTCGCCAAAATTAGTCTTCCATCCATTTACATGATTTTGCGTGTGATTTCCTAGAGAATGCCCTTTTTTTACAATTAATGAAGCTAATTCAGGATGTTTTTTTAGATTATTTCCAATGCAAAAAAAACTAGCCTTAGCTTCAAATAGGTCTAAGGTTTTTAGCACCCAAGGAGTAACTTTTGGAATAGGACCATCATCAAAAGTAAGGTAAATGGTCTTTTCTTGTTCGCCTGTATTTATGTAATCCCAAATTCGTTTTGGATACATTTGTTTAAGCCAAGATGGCGTCTTATGCGGAACAATTTCCATTTTCTTGTAGCTGCTTTTCAGGTTACTCTTTAAAATTGAAAACGGATTAGCTCAATTACAGTATTAAGGCTGAAGCAATTCGTTTAATTCTGCATCTGCTTCTATTGAATCTACTTCACTTTCATCTATTGGGTCTGCACCAATTTCTTCTAAAAGATTTTGATCTACATTTTGTTCTTCTCCTTCATAAAAATGAGAAAACATTTGAATATACTCATTAAACTCAAGTGCTTTTTCTTCAGCCATTTCTTCACTTTCATAAAGAATAATAATATCTACAAAAGTTCGGTAACGTTCAATTTCAGTTACAATTTCTTCAATGTAGTAATATTGCCTACTTATTTTTAAACTTGAAAAATATTCGAGTTTTTCTTTATGTTTTGTAGTGACTTGCTTCCAATATTTTCTAGCTAATTCTTTTTCACCTATTTTGTAATAGCCCGATATAAAAGGTTCAGTTATGGTGTAAAAGCCAAATTTTTCTATCGGCATTTTTTCCATAGCTAAATCCATGAGTACTTTTGCTCGTTCTTCATCTTTTTGTTGTAAAAGTTTTTCAACTACACGGGCAATATTACTACGGTAGGTAATTGAATTTTTTCGAGTCTCTGGATCGTGGTAAACATCATCGCTTCCGCTGTTACCCCAATACCAATTGGTCATGATTTCGTAATTTTTATCTACATCTACTCTACCCATATCAAAAGGAATTCTTGGGTTGATAGGTGTTTTTATAGGTACTAATTGGTAAACCACACCATCCATTTGCAAATAGTCTTTTAACCAAAGGTAGTCATCATCTCCAAAGCTTCCACCGGTAAAAGCTATTGGTCTTTCCCAATTGTTATTGGCCAGTAAGTCGAGCATGAGCAAACGATGTTTTGAAAGTTGATTGGTAGTGATTTCTAAAAGCAATTCATCTTCAATTAAATCAGCATCTTCTGGTTTAACTATTCCATTTTTCAAAACATTTTCTTTGTTTACCGGAACGCGAACAAATCGAGTAGGGAAGGTGTTTATAATTTCACCATTTTGTAGTTCAGCTTGAGTAGAACGATTATCACTCTTTATATACTTAATAAATTGCTCAATATTAAGCGTGTCTGCAACTCGTTCATCCTTATTATATAATACCGCATCGTTTGTACCATATCGATAATCTTCATGTACTAAAGTGGTTTTAATGGGTTCACTTTCGTAAGACTTACGTCTCATCTGATCAATGTACCAATCGGTTGCAAATAAACTTGTATTAATGGTTCTAACATCGGTTCGGTATCCTTCAATTTCTTGGGCATACCATAAAGCAAAAGTATCATTATCACCAATGGTAAATAATATACCGTTTTCATCTACAGAGTCGAGGTATTTTTTAGCCATGGCTAAAGCGGTAAATCGATTAGAACGATCATGGTCGTCCCAGTTTTCGCTCGCCAAAATAAACGGTACCAGTAAGCAGGCAGATAAAACCACTGGAGCAGCAACTTTTGGTGTGAGCTGTTTCTTCAAACTTTCAAATAGACCAAAAACACCAATACCAATCCACATGGCAAAAACATAAAATGAACCTACCACTGCATAATCACGTTCACGAGGCTCAAAGGGTCGCTCGTTGAGGTAAATTTTTAAAGCAATGCTGGTAAATAAAAATAGCACCGTTAAAACCCAAAAGCTTTTTTGGTCTCTGGCTACATGAAAAAACACACCAATTAAACCTAATAGTAAAGGCAAGAAGTAGTAGGTGTTTCTAGCGGGGTTAGTTAAAGCATCCGTTGTTAATTCACTTTGGTTGCCCAGACGCATTTCGTCTATGAAAGAGATTCCGCTTATCCAATTTCCATGTAAATCATTTTTTCTACCTTGTATATCATCTTGTCTCCCCACAAAATTCCACATAAAATAGCGCCAATACATATAACCCATTTGGAAATCTAGCATGAAGCTAATATTATCTGAATAATCGGGTTTTTCAACATCTATGTAAGGTTCGAGTTCAGATAAATATTGAATATAATCTTCGGTATCTACTTCTCCATTGGCAAAACGAAGCCTTAAGTCGTTCACCATCCCAACTAATTCCTGCTCACCACGGTATTCAGGTTTAATGCTTACTTCTAAAGCACCGGTATAAGAAAGGTAATTTTCTATGTGTTCCCAAGACCACATTCTTGGTAAAACAGTTTTGTGTTTACCGCTGAAGTTTTGTTTTACGCCTTCGTATTTATTTACAATAACGTACTTACCAGCTTCTTCGTCTTTTTCCCATTTGGGTTTATCGTCTATATAGGGTTCAGCTTCATCTAAAGAAGCAAAGCGTGCGGTAAATTGTGGACCGTAGAACAACTTTGTTTCAGGATATTGCTCACGGTTATAATAAGCTAAAAGTTCTCTCGCGTTATTTGGGTTATTTTCATTAATTACCGTTCCGGCATTTGCCCGAATGGGTAACATGATCCAACTCGAAAATCCAATAAGAATAAACAAAATGCAAAGCACAAGTGTGTTCAGTTGAAAGTAGTTTTTGTTTCGGGTATAGCGTAATAGAAAAACAAATAAGCCGATAATTACAAGTCCAGCAAATATAGTTCCGGAGTTAAAAGGAAGTCCAAGACTATTCACAAAAAACACTTCTGCTTCTGCGAAAAAAGTCATAGTGTATGGCAGTAAAAGCTTAAATATGAACATTAAAACCCCTACAACCACCAAGTTTGCAATTATAAAATTCTTGATGGTAACCTTTTCAGTATTCTTAAAGTAATAAAGGAAGCCAATCGCTGGAATGGTAAGTAATCCCATAAAGTGAACTCCAAAAGACAAACCGATTAAAAAGGCAATTAAAATTACCCAGCGGTGTCCACGTGGTTTATGCATGTCGCGCTCCCACAATAATCCTAAGTAAAACATAGCCGACATGATGCAGGCTGCCATGGCGTAAACTTCTGCTTCTACCGCAGAAAACCAAAAACTATCGGTAAACGTAAAAGCTAACGAACCGACTATACTACTTGATAATACTGCTAATTTAGTAGATTGAGAAGCTACTTCGAAATTGGGAATGATCTTACGAAGTAACAAGCTAATCGACCAAAACAAAAACATGATGGCGAATGCGCTAGAGAATACTGATATCAAAT
>CBFIGU010000076.1:0-11652 GCA_965662165.1 Psychroflexus sp. | reverse complement strand
ATACGGACTTGGTGCTGCCAAAATAGGGTAGGTATTTTCAATTTCAACCTTCCCGATACGTTTAAGATTTTCAAGAACTTCTTTTTCTTTGTAAAACAACTGGTGTTGGTAATCCATATTTTGCCATTTACAGCCACCACAAACACCAAAATGTTCACAAACCGGTTCAGTTCTTTTGTTAGAACGTGTTTTAAATTGAGTTACTTTGGCTTGAAAATATCCTTTTCTTTTCTTGTAAGTTTGTACATCTACCAAATCGCCAGGTACGGCCTGATCTATAAATATTACTTGTCCTTCTGGGGCTTTGCCAACTGCTTTACCTTTAGCTCCAGCATCGATAACTTCTACGTTTTCGAAAACTTTCCTTCTTCTATTGCGTTTACTCATGCCGCAAAAATAAACTAATGATTTGGCTTAGCTTAATATGAGTGCAATTTTTTAATAATGCATCTTACATCTCCTTTTTTAACCTTTGCTTTACTAATTAATCGGTTTTGAAGCCTATTTTTGTTGCTATGAGCCAAGTAACAACGCTAAGTATTTTTAAATACAAATCACTTGCTGACAAATTTTGGGCATTTGGAATGATGCAATTTGCTCATTCTCACTTAAAAGAAGCAAAAGGTTGCCAATTCTATAAATTGTTGGGTAGCGGTAAAGAAAATTTTAATCCCTTCCCAGACTGGTCAATATATGCATTATTGCAAGTATGGGACCATGAAAAACAGGCTTCAGATTTTATTGAACATAGTAAACTTTTTAAAAAGTACTTTTCGCATGCTAACCAACACCAAATTTTATATATGAATAATATTCAGGCGAAAGGGGAGTGGTCTGGAAAAAATCCTTTTCAATCTGTTGTTTCATCAAAAGCGGTAGAAGGAAAACTGGCTGTTATTACACGAGCAAGCATTAAATTGAATAAGCTAAGAACTTTTTGGAAGTTTGTGCCAACATCGCAAAAACCACTTCTAAAAGCAAAGGGTCTAAACTATACCAAAGGTTTTGGTGAAGTACCTTTTACAGAAATGGCTACTTTTAGTATTTGGAATTCTACAGATGATTTACATGATTTTGCTTACCGAAGCAAGGAACACGTAGAAGCTATTCAAAAAACCCGCAAAATAGACTGGTATTCTGAAGAGCTTTTTTCTCGATTTGAGATTTATAAATCTCAAGGAGATTTGCTGAATCTATAAGCGCTCTACTTTACCTGAGCCTGAAGTTTTAATATCAATATTACTTGGGTCTCCAGCATATAAAACTTTACCTGAGCCGCTTACTTTTACGTTGAGTTCATCTTCACAAGTAAAATGAATTTCACCAGAACCAGAAAGTTTCACATCAGCTTCCTTAACGCTTAATTTTTCACTTTCAAACTTACCAGAGCCTGAACTTTTTATATCTAAGTTTTCAGCAAAACCTTCAATTTGCATATGGCAAGAGCCAGACTTGGAAATTGACAAATCATTAGAAACATCTACTACTAAATTTACTTTAGAAGACCCTGAGCAATTTATATCTAAATTTTTGGTTTTAATTTCACTTTCTGAAGTAATCTTTCCAGAGCCTGATTTTTCAATTTCTGTAATTTCAGTAAATGGAATTCGTATCAGAATCTTTTCTGTTGGTTTTAAATTAATTTTTTTTGGAGTTTCTATACTTAACTTTCCATTTTCAACATGCGTAAGTATGTATTTTAGTAAATTACTTTCTGCAATGATTAGAATGCGGTCTGAATCTTCTTTCACTAATTCAACTTCAAAAGCGCCTGCTATGGCAATTTCTTCAAAACCCAATATAGATCTTGATTCTTCCATAACTTCTTTGTTTCCTTTTATATCTTCGCTTCCCCATTGCGCATAAATAGGACTATATGCTATTAGGCTCACTAATAAAAATGTAATAATAGTATGTAATTTCATAATGAATATTTTTTAAGTTTATGTAATAACATCAGCTACCATAAAAAAATGAAATATAGCAGCAACTAACACAAATATATGCCAAATCACATGATTATACTTAATTTTATGATTAGCATAAAAAAATGCGCCTACTGTATAGAAAAAACCGCCAACACTCAAATAGGTTAGCGTTAAGGTTGAAGCATTTTCAATTAAGTTATAAAAGTCGAAAACAATGAGCCAACCCATTATTAAGTAGAGCGCAAGGGATAATTTTTCGAAACGACCTGTAAAAAACAATTTCAATAATGTTCCTGCTAAAGCAATTCCCCAAACTATTGAAAACAATAACCATGCTCTACTTTCTTTTAAAACAACCAGAACTACAGGAGAATAGGTGCCAGCAATTAAATAATAGATTGAAATGTGATCTAAGACTCTAAACTTCTTTTTTAGGCTTGGTTTTTTAATGATGTGGTATAAAGAAGAAGCTGTAAATAACAGAATAAAAGATAAGCCGTAGAGTAAAATTCCAAGATAAGAAGCAAAATATTCTTCAGTATTATTAAACCATAAGTATTGTAAGGCATAAATGCCAAAAGGAATAGCAACAGCATGACTTAAGGTGTTGTAAAACTCTTCTTCTTTGGTTTGCATTTTGTCTAGGCTATTGCTCATGTGTTGATTTATAGTAAATTACTTATCTATCATTGATTTAATACAATAGATGCTTTTTATTTTTTCTTTTCCAACCTGCTTGAGATTGGTATTCAACAAAAAACACTTTTAAATCTGCTTGCGATTCATAATCTACAAAGTAGATGTTTTTATCGGCTTGAGATGTGTAATCTACAAAATACCATAAACCTTTATTTTCTTTAGCTTGACTTTCATAATCTACTTTATAAACCCATAAATCAGCTTGAGAAGCATAATCTACCACAAAAACCTTAACATCTGCCTGTGATGCATAATCAACACTAAAGATGTTTTGTGCATTTGAGTTGAAGTAGGTTAGCGATAAATAGACTAAAAGGATAGTTCTCATTAGATTTAGACTCGTATTTTTCAAAATTACTTTAATTTCTTAGAAAGAAATTGAGCTGTAAAAGATTCTTTTACCTGAGCCACTTCTTCAGGAGTGCCTTGGGCTACTATTTTACCACCATTTTCTCCGCCTTCTGGACCTAAATCAATTATATGGTCTGCACATTTAATTAAATCTAAATTATGCTCAATTACCACCAGAGCATGACCTTTTTCTAACAAAGCGTTGAAAGAAGCCAATAGTTTTTGAATATCATGAAAATGCAAACCAGTGGTAGGTTCATCAAAAATAAATAAGGTTTTTTGAGCAGAATTTCCTTTAGTTAAAAAGGAAGCTAATTTAATGCGCTGAGCTTCACCACCCGATAAAGTAGATGAACTTTGCCCTAATTTAACATAGCCTAAACCTACGTCTTGAAGCGGTTTTAATTTTTCTACTAATTTATTTTGATGATGCTCACTAAAAAATTGAATAGCATCATCCACCGTGAGTTCTAACACATCAAAAATCGATTTATCTTCAAAAGTTACCTCTAAGACTTCTTTTTGAAAGCGTTTCCCTTTGCAAACTTCACACTCTAAGTGAACATCTGCCATAAACTGCATTTCGATAGTTACTTCACCTTCACCTTGACAATTTTCACATCTTCCTGCATCTACATTGAAGCTAAAATGCTTAGGCTGAAAGTTTCTAATTTTAGAAAGTTTTTGTTTTGCAAATAAACTTCTTATTTCATCATAAGCTTTAATATAAGTTACAGGGTTTGAGCGAGAAGACTTTCCGATTGGGTTTTGGTCAATATATTCTACATTAGCAATATGATCGTATTTTCCTGAATATGAATCATGTTGACCTATTTTAATCCCATAATTACCTGTTTGCTTCATCATTATAGGATAAAGTAGGTTTTTAACTAAGGTACTTTTTCCACTACCTGAAACACCAGTAATGCAAGTCATAATTCCTAATGGAATAGAAACATTTATGTTTTGAAGATTATTAACTCTACCGCCTTTTATTTCTATATATCGCGAGCTTTTTCTTCTTTCTTTAGGAACTTGAATGGCTAATTTTCCATTTAAATATTGCGCAGTTAAACTCTTGGATTTTTTAATATCCTTTAAATTTCCTGTAGCCACAACATCACCACCAAAAGAACCTGCTTCGGGACCAATATCAATTACATGGTCTGCGGCTTGCATTATTTCTTCATCATGTTCAACTACAATAACAGTATTCCCCAAATTGCGTAAATGTTCTAAAACTTTAATTAAACGTTCGTTGTCTTTAGAATGTAAACCTATGGAAGGTTCATCTAAAATGTACATCGAACCTACTAAACTACTTCCTAAAGAAGTAGCCAGGTTAATGCGTTGTGATTCTCCACCTGATAAAGTATTAGACTTTCGGTTTAAGGTTAAATAACCTAAGCCTACTTGATGTAAAAATGAAAGCCGGTTATTAATTTCTTTTAGAAGACGTTTAGAAATTTGTTTTTCATTTTCATCTAATTCTAGATTTTTAAAAATGGGAATAAGCTTTTCTATGGGTAAATCTACCAAATCTGAGATGTTGTAATTATTGATTTTTACATAATCAGCTTCTTTTCTAAGTCGCTTACCTTTACAATTTTTACAACGGGTTTTCCCGCGATAACGAGACAATAAAACGCGATTTTGAATTTTATAAGCTTTAGATTCAAGTTCTTCAAAAAACTCATTTAAGCCAGTGAAGTACCGATTTCCTTCCCATAGTAAATCTTTTTGTTTTTGAGTTAGTTTAAAATAAGGTCTATGAATAGGAAAATCAAATAAATCTGCTTTTTCAATAAGTTGTTGATTATACCATTTTAATTTTTCGCCTCGCCAAGGAAAAATGGCTTCTTCATATATACTTAATCCCGTATTAGGAATCACTAAATCTTCATCTAAGCCAATTACGTCTCCATAACCTTCACAAGTTGGACAGGCGCCGTAAGGGTTGTTGAAGCTAAATAAATGTATGTTTGGTTCTAAAAAAGACATCCCATCCAATTCGAACTTATAGCTAAAATGGGTACGCTTTTTATCATTTAGGTTTTGAAGGAAAATTTCGCCTTTTCCTTCAAAAAAAGCATTTTGTACAGCATCGGCAAGACGGTTGTAGAAATCTTCTTCGTGTTTAACAACGATTCGGTCTACAACAATTTCAAATTGAGATGGATTTTGTTTTTTAAAATCTAAATCGTCCATTCGGTAGACTTCTTCTTCAATTTTAATTCGGCTAAAACCTTGTTGTTGAAGTAGCTGAATTGTTTTCTCAAAGGTTCTATTTTCCTTCACTTGAATAGGAGAAAGGAGTAGAAGCTTTGTTTTGGCTTCTAGTTGTTTTACAAAATCAATTACATCGGTAACCGTATTTTTTTTGACTTCGTTACCAGAAATTGGTGAAAAAGTTCGACCAATACGGGCAAACAATAATTTTAAGTAATCGTAAATTTCAGTAGATGTACCAACCGTAGAACGTGGATTAGTAGAATTTACTTTTTGTTCTATGGCTATTGCTGGTGCAATACCTTTAATATAATCTACCTTAGGTTTGTCTAGTCTTCCTAAGAATTGTCTAGCGTAGGCAGAAAGACTTTCTACATAACGTCTTTGACCTTCCGCATAAAGTGTGTCGAATGCTAAAGACGATTTGCCAGAACCAGATAGTCCTGTAATTACAACTAATTTGTTACGGGGTATTGCTACATTTATATTCTTTAAATTATGCAGTTTAGCTCCTTTAATTAAAATAAAGTCTTTTGCATCTAAATCTTGAAATGGAGTAGTAGTCATAGTTTATAATAAGCAACAAAGTTACGCATTAGCTAGCTGAAAACTTTGTTATTAAGCTTCATAAAACCTTAATGATTCTTTAATATTTACCAGTAGGTTTAACTTTAATTGAATAAATAACTGCATTTTAAGCTATTGGATGTTAAAATAATTAAGAAGTGAGTAAATTTTTAAAATCAATTTATATATTAGCAAATAATTCTAAAACAGAAGCCTATAGCATAATATTACTTTTAAACATTTTGTAAACTCAAACTTTACAGATTGAAACGTAATAATTATGCACGAGACTTTTGAAAAGCCCGATTCTTTTTTTGTAAAAAAATATATTGCTGGAGATGAACTTGCCTTAGAAGCATTAATCAACAGACATCAACAACGTATTTTTAATTTTATTTATTCTAAGGTTTACGATTATGATATCGCAAACGATATTTTTCAAGATACTTTTATTAAGGTAATTAGAAACTTGAAATTGAAAAAATATAATGAAGAAGGAAAATTTTTGCCATGGGTGATGCGTATTGCCCATAATTTAATCATTGATCATTTTAGGAAAAACAAGCGAATGCCCAAATTTGATAATTCTGGAGATTTTGATATTTTCTCCGTTATTGAAGATGGTAGTTTAAATAAAGAGTCTGAACTAATTAAGGAGCAAATAGAAGGAAGTTTAGTAAATCTCATTAAAGAATTACCAGAAGACCAAATAGAAGTTTTGGAAATGCGTATTTATAAAGAAATGAGTTTTAAAGAAATAGCATTGCAGACGGAAGTAAGCATAAACACCGCCTTAGGTAGAATGCGTTATGCCTTGATTAATTTACGAAAGCTCGTAGATGAAAAAAATATAATTTTAACGAAAGAGTGATGCAATAGATTTAATTTTTAAGCGTTGTAAATGAAACTAAATATTTTATATGGAAAAAATTTACACTCAAAAAAAATTAAATCAACAAAATTCAATGCCAAGAAAATCGACATTAGACTTTATAAAAAATTATTCTAAATCTCTACATGTAAATAAATATAATGGCATGCTTGTTGAACTGATTGTTAACTAGTTATTTAAGTTAAGCCTTCAAAAACCACTTCGTAAATTTATGAAGTGGTTTTTTTATGTTTTTTATAAAAATCTTGAATTACCTTTTTTCTGCCTATTGTTTTGGTAATGATATCTTTTTCTAAGTCCCATCCACGGGCAGGTGAATATTCTCGTCCATACCATATAATTTGTAAATGCAAATCATTCCACAAATTTTTAGGAAATAATCGCTTAGCATCTTTTTCTGTAGTTTGAACGTTTTTTCCTGTAGATAAGTTCCATCTGTACATTAATCTATGGATATGTGTATCTACTGGAAAAGCTGGGACGCCAAAAGCTTGAGACATTACTACACTTGCTGTTTTGTGTCCCACAGCTGGTAACTCTTCAAGCGCTTCAAAATCTGCAGGAACTTTACCCTTATACTTCTCAATTAGTATTTTTGATAAACCAAAAATTCCTTTAGCCTTCATGGGAGATAAACCTACTGGTTTAATAATTTCTCTAATTTCTTCAACGGAAAGCTTAATCATATCATAAGGGTTATCAGCTTTAGCAAATAGGAGTGGAGTTATTTGGTTTACTTTTACGTCTGTACTTTGGGCAGACATTAAAACAGCTATTAATAAAGTATAAGGATCTTTATGATCTAAAGGGATGGGTATTTTAGGGTAAAGTTCATTTAACGTATTTATAACGAACTGGACGCGTTCACTTTTTTTCATATGTTTTATTTTAGTACAAAAATAGACAATTATGACATCAATTAAACCGGGAGATAAAACTCCAAATTTTTCAGCTAAAGATCAAGATGGTAACACGCATAGCTTAGCCGATTACAAAGGAAAAAAGCTTGTTGTGTTTTTCTATCCTAAAGCAAGTACACCAGGTTGTACTGCAGAAGCTTGTAATTTAAGAGATAACTGGGAAAATTTTCAGAGTAAGGGATATGAAATTTTAGGTGTAAGTGCAGACTCACCCAAAAGACAGCAAAATTTCAAAAATAAATATGAACTACCTTTTCCTTTATTAGCTGATGAAGAAAAAGAAGTTATCAATGCTTTTGAAGTTTGGGGACCCAAAAAATTTATGGGTAAGGAATACGATGGAATACATAGAACTACTTTTATAATTAATGAAGAAGGAAACATTGAGGATGTTATTACTAAAGTAAAAACCAAAACACACACAGAACAAATCCTTTAATTTTATATTTTTTTTAATTATTTTTGTAGTACATTTACGTTTGTAGTATTTCTACTATTCTTAAATTAATCTGGTAGTAGTTTTATTTCAATGAATATTAACAACTTTTAAGCTTAAATTAATCTAATGAAGAAATTATTATTGGCAGATGATCATGGTATAGTAAGAATGGGAACATCTAACGTTATTAAACAAAAATTTCCAGATGTTACAGTACTTCAAGCTCAAGATGTAGAAAAAGCTACAGAAATCATCAATGATCAAATAATAGATTTTGCTATTATTGATATTAAAATGCCAGGTGGTAGTAGTATAGATTTAGTAAAAGAGATTAAAGAGCTTCAACCAAAAGCTAAAATTTTAATGTTCTCAGGTCTTAATGAAGACCAATACGGACAGCGATTTTTAAAATTAGGCGTTAATGGTTTTTTAAGTAAACACGAAGCTGTTGAAGAAGTAATTACTGCAATAGAATTAATTAATTCTGGTGAAAAATATATAAGTTCTGATTTAGCAAAGAAAATGAAAGATGGAGGTAAAAGTACTATCGATAATCTTTCTGCTAGAGAATTAGAAATTATTTCTTTAATGTCTGAAGGAATGGGTAATTTAGAAATATCTAAAGAACTAGATTTAAAGACATCTACCGTTAGCACCTACAAAAAGCGTGTGATGGAAAAATTTAATGTAAGTAATTCAGTAGAACTAATTGATAAGTACAGAGACCTAACACAAGACGAAGTCTAGTTTAATTTTACCTTATTCATAATTTTCATAATAAATTCAGTTCCTTTTTCTTTTTCGCTGTTTATCTCAATATTAGCATTCATTAATTTAGATGTTTCTGACACAATAAATAAACCTAATCCTGAGCCTGATACATTTAATTTATTTCCGTTATCACGCTCTTCATCAAAAACTTTGCGATAGCGTTCTAAGGTAGATTTATCCATACCAGCTCCTGTGTCCTTAATTTTTAATATAAGGTTATTTTTACCTATAAGTCTAAGGCTTACTTTAATAGTCCCATTTTGTGTATTTTTGATGGCGTTATCTAAAATATTATGCAGTATTACTGCAAAGTAATTGGGGTTGAGTGTAAACAAAACATCAGGCTTACTTATAATTTCTAAATTAATTTTTTTCATTTTTGCCATTTGCTCAAAAAGAGCAACTTTATTTTCTACCAATTCTCTAACATTTATAACTTCAACATCGTTTGGGTCGTTTTGTATAATTGCTTTAGAGAAATCTAAAATATTTTGTGTAAATTCTTTCAGTTTATCTAGTGAAGAATTTAAGGCTTCTAGATTTTCATAAATATCTTGATCTAAATTTTTATCTTTCAAATTATCCTGTAAATAAGTAATTCCATAACCCAAGTATTGTAATGGGCTTTTTATATCATGAGAAATGGAGGCCACTATTTTTTTCTGATTCTCTAATTGTTTTTCAAAATAGGTTTGAGATTTTCTTAAATCTTGAATAGTAGATTGCAGTTGTTTTGTTTTTTCATCTATAATTCTTTTAAGTTGTTCACTTTTATCATTTTGCCTTCTTGTAAACGCATTAACTATTAGAAAAACAATTAAGCCAATTATAATTATAGATATAATTCTAAATGTATTTGTTTCATACCAATAGCTTTCTTTTGCTAATGTAAGTGAGGTAATAATATCTTTATTTGAGCCCAGACTAAATTCTAATTTATGTCTTCCAGGAGGCAGATTGGTAAAAATTAATTTACCATCTGATACTGATGAATACTGTGATAGATTCTCAGTTAGTTCTGAAGAAAATTTAATAACAGGGAGTTTGTTAAAAGACAAGGCGTCAACTTGAATTTCTAAAGTTTTAAAATCTTTTGGTATAATAAAATTTTCGTTTGGTAGGTAAGACTTGCCATCTACCATAATATTATCGATATAAACCTTTTCGTTAGACGAATCATAATCTGAAAAGTCGAATGCATTAAACTTCACTAAACCATCTAAACTGGGTAATAATATATCACCAGTTTTATTTTGATATTGACATGGATAGCAACCACCATTAAATTCATTTATAGGTAAGCCATCTTTGGTGTCAAAATAAGTGTAATTAACAAATCCTTTTTTACCCTTGATATAGTCAAAAATTTCTTGCTTATTTGCTCTAAACAAGCCTTTATTAGATGGTAGCCAAATATGATTAGCTTCATCTTCTATAATGTGATGAACAGAGTTGAGCCTATTTTCTTTATCTAATGGAAGTTGAGACAGCTTTTTACTTGATTTATCAAAATGAAAATAACCATTATTATAGCTGCCAAACCAAACATAACTATCTTTTTCTGTGAGGGTTCTAATTAAAGATTTTTCTGTTCCAACAATGCTATCTAGCTTATTTGATACTGGATTGTAGGAATAAACTCCATTACTTGTTCCAAGCCAAAGTGATTCACTATCTAGTTTTTCTTTTATAAATAAAATTTCGTGGTTAAATATTAATAAGGTGTCTATTTTTAGGTTAACCTTACTTAACTCATTGGATTTTAATAATTGAACTTGATTTCTATTGTTAAAGGATCTTGTACTTATGTAAAGTTCATTATTCTTAGAAACATACATTGCACCAAGATTCTCTCTAAATTTTTTTAATTTTTTTTCTTTGAATCTTAATTGTTTAGCATCTATTTTTAATTTAACTAATTGTTTTTGTTTAAACGCGTATAAATTATTGTTTTGATCTCTTGGAAAAAATTGTTTAATAAGTGCATTGTGGCCAACAGAATTATTTTCAATTATGCTATCTTCTTTAATCACTAATCCATTTGGTAGAAAAATACTATCATTTGTGTTTGAAACACTAAACGCATACACTAAATTTTTAGATCTATCTTTATCAACCCTAATGGTTTTAAATTTATTTTGTTTACTTATTCCTAAACCATAAGCCCAACTTCCTGTATATAAAGTATTGTATTGCTCATCGTAATACATGCAGGTAGTAAATTTTTCTTTTACATTAAAATTGTCGTGAACTTGTTTTAATTTAAGTTTAGAATCGTTTAGACTTACTTTATAAACTTGATTAGAATTTGTGAGAAAAATTTGATTGTGTGCGTTATTGTAGTATACTTTTTCTGCATCTAAAGATGATGAAGTATAAATTGATTTAAACTCTAAATTTTCAAAGTCGAATATTTGAATTTCATTATGAAGAAAGATATACCAATTCTCATTTACTGAAGCTGATGCTACTAGGCCATTAAGATTTTTCTTTAAAATATTTTTAACTATTTTTTTATCCTTATTCAGGACGTACAATCTACTTTCTGTAGAAGCAACGTAAAAACCTTTTTGGTGTAATGCGTGGTATAAATTATTTATATCATTTCCTTTAAAATATTCTTTTTTTAAAAACTGATCTTCATGTAGTTTAGGAAAAGAAGTAAGAACATTATCTTCAAAAGGGCTATAGAATTGGGGATTTAGGTTATCTATAAAAACCAATTCGTTATAAGATGAAGATGCAAATAGGGTGTCATTTTTTTTATAGAAAAATTCTATCCTATGTGTTTCTAAGCCTTCAATATTAGAGAAGATTTTGAATTTTTGACCATTATACCTCACTAAACCAGACTCA
>CBFIGU010000075.1:0-11785 GCA_965662165.1 Psychroflexus sp. | reverse complement strand
TGAATAATAAATTTCCAAAAAAAGGAAAGATTGTAGTTGAGAAAAGAGCACAAGGGAATTATAAACTAACTATAATTACAAAATAAGATGATAAGTATAAATTTTAGATGTGTATCACCACACCGGTCCCTGAGCATTCAGCCCGAGTTGAAGAGAACTCGATATGGACCAGGAAAATGGACATCAATTAGATACCTTACAAGAAGATAAAGCCCTAAAAAAGGCTAGAGCTGAAGTAAAAGCAAAGCTTAATAAACTTTGTGATACACCAGAAGTGACAAATGAAGTTTTAAATGCTGCCGAAGCATTTTGTTTATTACTAATAGATTTAGATAAATAATTAACACAAGTACCTATGGCCAATACAGATCAATTTAAAAGTTTTGCACCTAAAAAACATCAACTTGCTCATAATACAAAAGCCATTATTTACACCAGGGTGTCGACCAAAGAGCAGGCAGATAACAATACTTCACTTACTACACAAAAACAATATTGTGAAGACTATGCTAAGCGAAAAGGACTTTCTATCATAAAGTGTTTTGGAGGGACCTATGAGTCCGCTAAGACCGATGAGCGCAAGGAGTTTAAGAAGATGCTAAAATATGTCAGACAAAGTGGGAATATCGGCTCTATACTGGTGTACTCTTACGATCGTTTCTCAAGGTCAGGAACAGCTGCTGCACAAATTACTCAAGAATTATTAAATAAAGGAGTAAAAGTTATCGCTGTTTCTCAAGAAGTTGATACATCGACAGCTTCTGGCCTATTTAGCCAAGATTTGATGCTATCCTTTAGTCGGTTTGATAATGAAGTAAGGCGAGATAAAACAGTAACCGCTATGAAAGATTTAGTTAGTAAAGGCTATTGGTTATGGTTGCCACCACTTGGCTATGATAATAATAATAAACACCAAAGGGCAGTTGATGCAGAATATATCATCAACAAAGATGGTGAGCTGCTTAGAAAAGCATTTAATTGGAAGTTGAAGAATATTTATACCAATGTTCAAATTGTAGAAAAACTCAGTAAGTTAGGCTTAAAAATAGATGAGCGACGACTTCATGAAGCTTTTAAAAACCCTTTTTACTGTGGTATTATCGTTAGTTCAATGATTCCTGGTGAAGCCTTTCAAGGAAAACATCCTCCACTGATTTCAGAAGAAGACTTCTTAAGCATTAATTCAATAAAAACAATTCATCCTACAACTCATAAAAAGGATAATGAACACCTTCCATTAAAACGTTTTATGTATTGTCAAAGCTGCAATACGCCTATGACAGGTTTTTTAGTAAAGAAAAAGAATTTGTATTACTATAAATGTAGAACAAAGCTATGTAAAAACAATAAGTCTGCGAAGGTGCTTCATAACAAATATAAAGAACTGCTCAAATGCTATGAAGTTGATTCGAAATTTTCTAACATTCTAAAAGATGTGATGACCTATGTTTTTGAGAATCTAGCTAAGGAGTCCCAAACAGAAATGACAGTTTTAAAACGAAATTTAACTGAATGTAAAAAGAAAATAGAAACCATCGAAGAGCGCTTTGCTTTAGGGGAAATTGAACAGTCTATTTATGCTAAATTCAAGCATAAATATCAAGAAGAACAAGATGAAATTGAGCAAAAAATAGGAGCTTTTGGTTTTTCGAGTTCAAACCTTGAAAAAGCGCTAAAAAAAATAACAAAATACAGCTCAAAGCTAAGTAATATATGGGATTCGACTGATCTAGTCAATAAAGTAAAATTACAGTATTTACTGTTTCCAGAGGGAATGGGTTATGACAAGTTAAATGACAAAGTTCAAACCCCGAAAGTTAATTCACTATTCTCTGCTATTGCAAGTATATCAAAGGCTATGAAAGATTATAAAAAAGGAGAACCTGTCAATTTTGACAAGTTCTCCGCTTTGGTGACCGCGGCAGGATTCAAACCTGCAACCCTCAGAGCCGAAATCTGATGCGCTATTCAGTTGCGCCACGCGGCCAAGTTTTATCTTTAAATTGATTTAATTATAATTAGATTTAAAAAATTACAATAAACATTTATTGATTTAACTCAAATGCTTTTTAACGAGATTAGAAATGGTTTTTCCATCAGCTTTACCGGCTAAATTTTTGGAAGCAATCCCCATAACTTTTCCCATATCTTTCATGCTTTCTGCACCGGTTGAAGCAATTACCTTTTTTACTTCAGCTTCTACTTCTTCTTCGCTTAATTGCTCAGGCAAAAATTGCTCAATAATTTTAGCTTCTGCCAACTCTGGCTCAGCTAAATCAGGTCTGTTTTGCTCTTGGTAAACCGCAGCACTATCTTTGCGTTGTTTTACTAATTTTTGAATCAATTTTAATTCTTCGGCTTCAGTCATTTCATCTCCACCACCCGTTGCAGTTTTTGCTTTTAAAATTTCACTTTTAACTGAACGTAAAGAAGCTAAAGCAACGGTATCTTTTGCTTTCATTGCTTCCTTCATTTTCTGCATTACTTCTTTTTCTAAAGCCATAATTCTCTATTTTGAAAGAACAAATATACATACATTATCAAAGAATTTCAGAAAAAAGTCTTCCTGATTTTTTAAATGGAATCAGATAGTCTTCATCAGTAAAAACAGACTTTATTATTCAAGTAAAATTAACTTAAATCGTTTTTTGGAAAATAGAAAGTGAGATTTTAGCTTTTGCAAGACCTAAACATTTCATAATTATCTTTAAGTCATCACATTTGAAAGCAACTGCTCACAAAAGAGCCATAAAAATTGACTAATTTTGCAAGTTGAATAATGGCTATGGAAGAACAAATTGAAGTTTTTGGAGCAAGAGCTCACAACCTTAAAAATATTGATATAAAAATACCTAGAAATAAACTTGTTGTTATAACCGGTTTATCGGGTTCTGGAAAATCTTCACTAGCATTCGATACCATTTACGCAGAAGGCCAGCGCCGTTATATCGAAACATTTTCTGCTTACGCAAGACAATTTTTAGGAGGTTTAGAAAGGCCAGATGTAGATAAAATTGAAGGACTCTCCCCTGTAATTGCTATTGAACAAAAAACAACATCTAAAAGTCCACGAAGTACCGTGGGTACCATTACTGAAATTTACGATTTTCTTAGATTGCTTTTTGCTCGTGTAGGTACGGCTTACAGCTTTAAAACAGGCGAAAAAATGGTAAGCTACTCTGATGAGCAAATTCTTGAGAAGATCAAAGAAATTTACCAGGACAAAAAAATAAATGTATTAGCACCCGTAATTCGCTCTAGAAAAGGACATTACCGAGAATTATTTGAACAAATTGCCAAACAAGGTTTTGTGAAAGTAAGGGTTGATGGCGAAGTAAGAGACATTGAAAAGGGAATGAAGCTAGACCGCTACAAAATTCATGATATTGAAGTGGTGATAGATCGTTTAAAAGTAAATGAAAAAATAGATCAGCGACTTGCAACCAGCATTAAAAATGGAATGAAGCAAGGAAATGACATTATTATGGTGTTAGAAGAAGGCGAAGAAGATGCACGCTATTTTAGTAGAAATCTAATGTGTCCATCTAGTGGTATTTCTTACCCTGTGCCAGAACCCAATAATTTTTCATTTAACTCACCTAAAGGTGCTTGCCCAGCTTGTAATGGTATTGGCGATGTTTACGAAGTAAATATAGATAAGGTTATTCCTAATCGAGAATTATCGATTAAAGAAGGTGGAATTGAACCACACGGAACACCAAAGAAAAATTGGGTTTTTAAACAATTAGAAAGCATAGCTCTTCATTATAAATTCGATTTAAAGGATTCTATTTCAGCTATTCCTGAAGAAGCCTTAGATGTTATTCTGTATGGTGGGAAAGCAAGCTTTAAGGTATATGGCGAAAAAGCAAAAGTAAATAAGAGTGTTTCTTACGATTTTGAAGGCGTAGCTACTTTTATTGAAAATACCTTCAACCAGAAAGAAAGTTCTGCATCTTTGAAGCGTTGGGCTAAAAAATACATGGATAAAAAAGCCTGTTCTACATGTGAAGGTAGCCGATTGAAAAAGGAATCTTTAAATTATAAAATCAATCAGAAAAACATTGCAGAGCTTGTAGCTATGGATGTGTTAGAATTGCAGGATTTCTTCAGCAAATTAAAAAAATCTTTCAGTACAAACGAATGGAAAATTGCTGAAGAAATTGTGAAAGAAATTAGTACTCGCCTTCAATTTTTGGTAGATGTAGGTCTTACTTATTTAAATTTAAATCGCGGCTCCAAAACCTTATCTGGTGGAGAAGCACAACGCATTCGGTTAGCTACTCAAATAGGCTCACAATTGGTTGGAGTTTTATATATTTTAGACGAACCCAGTATTGGTTTACATCAACGAGACAACGAAAAATTAATCAATTCATTAGTTTCTTTACGTGATGTGGGCAATTCCATTATTGTAGTAGAGCACGATAAAGACATGATAGAACGTGCTGACCATGTAATTGATATTGGACCTTTTGCAGGGAAAAATGGTGGTGAAATTATTAGCCAAGGCACACCAAAATCAATGTTGAAAGAAAAAACCCTAACAGCCGATTATTTAAGTGGAGCTAAAAATATTGAAGTTCCTAAAAAGCGCAGAAAAGGAAATGGTAAGCATTTACATTTAAAAGGCGCAACAGGGAATAACTTAAAAGATGTTTCCATTAAAATTCCTTTAGGAAAAATGATTGTAGTAACGGGAGTTTCAGGAAGTGGAAAATCTACTTTAATTAACGAGACGCTCTACCCGATCATGAATGCGCATTATTTTAATGGCGTAAAAGAACCCCTTCCATATCAAAAAATTACTGGGCTTCAACATTTAGATAAAGTAATAGACATTAACCAAACGCCCATCGGCAGAACTCCACGTTCTAATCCGGCAACTTACACTGGTGTTTTCGATGAAATTAGAAAATTGTTTACACAAACCCCAGAAGCACAAATCCGTGGCTATAAACCAGGTCGTTTTAGCTTCAATGTAAAGGGTGGCCGTTGCGAAACTTGTAGCGGTGGCGGTGTAAGAGTAATTGAAATGAACTTTTTACCAGATGTGTACGTAGAATGCGAAACTTGCCAGGGCAAACGCTTCAACAGAGAAACTTTAGAGATTCGCTATAAAGGAAAATCCATTAGCGACGTGCTAGAAATGACCATTGATGAAGCGACTGCATTTTTCGATCAAATTCCTAAAATTTATCGCAAATTAAAAACCATTCAAGATGTTGGTTTGGGTTACATTAGTCTAGGCCAACAAAGCACAACACTATCTGGAGGTGAAGCGCAGCGTATTAAGTTAGCTACAGAATTAAGTAAACGCGATACGGGCAATACTTTTTATATTTTAGACGAACCTACCACAGGATTACATTTTGAAGACATTCGCATTTTAATGGATGTACTTAACAAGTTAGTCGATAAAGGAAATACAGTTCTGATTATAGAACATAATATGGATGTAATAAAAATGGGCGATTATATTTTTGATATTGGTTACGAAGGTGGGAAAAATGGTGGTCAACTGGTAGCCCAAGGAACGCCTGAAAAAGTTAGCAAAGACAAAAAGAGTTATACGGCTAGTTTTCTTAAAAAAGAATTAGATTTGTAGGCTGTTTTTTCAGCACTTTTAATCTAAAAATAATACCGATGGTTACAAAAAAATATAAAAATTGGAACGAAATAAAAACCAACGATAGCTGGGCTTTATTTAAAATAATGGGCGAATTTGTTCAAGGTTACGAACGCATGAGCGAAATAGGACCTTGTGTTTCTATATTTGGCTCGGCACGTCTAAAACCTGACCACAAATACTATAAATTGGCAGTAAGTATTGCTAAAAAAATTGTAGACCATGGTTACGGCGTGATCACCGGGGGCGGACCCGGAATTATGGAAGCAGGAAATAAAGGAGCTCATTTAGCTGGCGGAACTTCTGTGGGTTTAAACATAGAATTACCTTTTGAACAACATGATAACCCATATATAGATCGTGATAAAAACCTAAATTTCGATTACTTTTTTGTAAGAAAAGTAATGTTTGTAAAGTATGCTCAAGGCTTTGTAGTTATGCCCGGTGGCATTGGAACGCTAGATGAACTTTTTGAAGCCATCACCCTAATACAAACCAAGAAAATAGATAAGTTTCCAATTATTTTGGTGGGTAAAGAATACTGGTCGGGTTTAATTGACTGGATCAAGGAAACGATGTTAGAAAAATATGAAACAGTAGGTAAAAACGACCTAGAGTTAATTCATTTAGTAGATACAGAAAAAGAAGTACTATCTATTTTAGATGAATTCTATAATCAATTTGATTTAAGTCCAAACTTCTAAATAAAATCATCAATTTGTTGAAGAAAATACCCTTAATATTTCTCTTTTTAATTTCAAATCTTTGCCTGAGTCAGGAAGATTACAAATTAATGTTTTATAATTTATTGAATTTTCCAGAAGCCCCACCCAGCAATCGAATTTCAATATTAGATGAGATTGTAGACGAAATTCAACCAGATATCTTTATGGTTTGCGAACTTCAAAATGAAACTGCTGCCAATCAAATTTTAAACGAAGTTTTAAATAATACTGAAGAAGTAACTTATGCTATGCCAGATTTTGTGGCAAACACTTCGTCTAGTTTTCAAGACCTTCAACAACATATTTATTTTGATGAAAGTAAATTTAGCTTGAATGATACCGATATTATTGAAACTCAATTACGAGACATTAATTATTATCGCTTAGAAGTGTTGAATAATAACGAAGATGAAGCTCTGTTTTTAGATATTTTTGTTGCCCATCTTAAAGCAGCACAAGGCAATACCAACGAATCTATTCGATCTAATATGGTAAACGATTTTACAACTTATTTAGCTAATTTACCTGATGATGCGAATGTAATTTTCGCTGGAGATTTAAATTTGTATACAGCTAATGAAAGTGCCTTTTTACAATTGGTAATGGGGCAATCTAACATTTTATTTAGCGATCCTGTAGATGCAATTGGCGAATGGAATAACAACTCGAATTTTAGCCATGTACATACACAAAGCACGAGAACTTCTAACAATAATTTTAACGATTATGGTGCAGGTGGTGGCATAGATGATCGTTTTGATTTTATAATGGTTTCTAATAACATTATGCAAGAAGGAAACAGCATTACGTACAAAACCAATTCTTATGTGGCTTATGGCAATAATGGAAATTGTTTTAACGATAATGTAAGTGATTCATCTTGTGTGGGAGAATTTAGCCAAAGTACCCGAAATCTATTATATTTAATGAGTGATCATTTACCGGTGGTTATGGAAGTAACTAACAAAAATGCTACACTTAGCAACTCAACATGGGATAATAATGCCAATTTAATAAGTTTTCCTAATGGAAATGTTGTAACTCACCAATTAGCTATAAATATAGATGCAAGGCTAGATCTGTCTTCAGGTTTAAGTATCTATAATCATTTAGGCCAAAAGATATTGAGACTAGAAAATGTACAAAGCAAGCTCAATCTAGATGTTGATTTTTTGTCGTCTGGTATGTATATTGTAAAATTTGATGCCGTTCCAGAAACTTTTAAATTTTTGAAACAATAAAAAGTGTATTTAAACATTAAATTATTAGCGTTTTAAATAACTAATGAAACTTGATCTCGATAACAAATGAAGCTAAAATGCTCAGTTCTTTTTAATTCGCTTTTGGTATGTGCTTTTCTTTTTTTGAATTGTACAGCTTTATGGGCTCAACATCAAATTGAAGCAAAAGTGAGTTTAAATGAAGACTTGCGAAGTTTTAGTATTAAACAAGAAATTTCATTTAAAAATACTTCAAAAGACACACTGCGTTCTATATGGCTATACGATTGGATTAATGCTTTTTCAAAAAAAAGAAGTCCGCTAGGCAAACGCTATGCACAAGAATACATAAGGAAGTTTCACTTTGCATCTAGTAAAGATCGTGGTGGCACGAGCCTAAATTTCATTAAAAATGAAAATCAAAAATTAAACTGGAGCAGACCCAAAAGTCAAATCGATTTAATTGAAATTGAACTAGAGAAAGGCTTAGCACCTAATGAAACGCTTCAACTAGATTTAGATTATCAAGTAGCCATTCCTTTAGATAAGTTTACGGGTTTTGGATATAGCAACGGAAACTTTAAACTTAGGTATTGGCTAATCCAACCCGCGGTTTATCAAAATGAATGGTGGATTTACAGTGATTTAGAACTTTTTGATTTACCTCAACAACCCAGTGATTATCGCATTGAGTTGGCCTTACCTGTAAATTATCAAGTAACAAGTGCACTTAAAAAAGAAGTGGTAGAAGAAAATAACCTAACCAAAAAATACTTGCTTACAGGTAAAAATCATAGTCAAATAGACTTGTATTTAGAGTTGGTAAATAGCTTTTCTAAAACCATAACCGATTTTGGCACCTTAGTTTCTAACATTGGAGAAAACCAGTTAAACGAAAATATTGAAGCATTAATCATCGATCGGATTTTAAATTTCTTAAGCGTTCGGTTAGATAAATTTCCCAATGAACAAATTTTAGTTTCAGAAAGTGATTATGCCATATCGCCGCTTTATGGCTTAAATCAACTACCCGATTTTATTAGGCCATTTCCAGACGGGTTTCAATTTGATATCAAGTTATTTAAAACCCTTTCTGCTCAATACTTAAAACATTCCATTTTCATAAACAGTAGAAAAGATCAATGGATTTTAGATGCAATTCAATATTCCTTGATGATGGAGTATGTAAACATCTTTTATCCAGACACTAAATTACTGGGTTCCCTTAGCCAAATTAAAGGAATTGATTGGACACATGCATCAACTTTAGACTTTAATGACCAATATGACTTTTTGCTTCAAACTATGATAAGGCAAAATATAGATCAAACTTTGGTAACTCCACAAGATTCTTTGCTTCGTTTCAACAGAAAAATTGCCAATCCTTACAAAGCAGGAATTGCCATGGATTATTTAAAAGATTATACCAGTAAAATACAAGTAAATAAAGGAATAAAGGAGTTTTACCAAAAACATAAATCTACATTTACAGGTGTTGAAGATTTTAGAAAAAGTATGAATAAAAACACCCAAAAAAATATTGATTGGTGGTTTGATGATTTTGCTAGCCAAAATCAATTTATAGATTTTAAGATTAAAAAAGCTAAACGCACAAAAAGCAAAGATTCTATAGAAATAAAAATTGTAAATAAATATAAAAATCAATTACCCGTTGCGGTTTCTCAAATTGTAGACCACGAAGAAGTAAGTAGAACTTGGGTAGAAGGTTTTGGGAAAGACACTACCATAACCATTAAAAATGAAGGAGCAGAACGTTTGGCGATTAACTACAACGGAAAAATTCCTGAAATTAATAAACGTAACAATTATCAACGAGTAACCAAGTTGTTTAGCAAACCTATTCAATTGCGTTTATTAGAAGATATTGAAGACCCAAGCAAAGAACAACTTTTTATGATTCCTGAGTTTGGCTACAATTTATATGATGGTTTTTACACAGGACCAAAGCTTTACAACACATCTTTATTGCCCAAACAATTTAGTTATGACCTTTCGCCAAAATATGGCTTAGTTAGTAATGCGTTAATAGGCTCAGCTTCTTTAGATTATACTTTTTTGTTTAAAGACGATGAAGTTTTTTCCATTAGAACAGGCTTAGGTGGATCAAGATTTTCTTATGATCAAGATTTGTTTTTTAATACCTACACAGCTTACACTAGTTTTTTTTACAGACCCAAAAACTTAAGAAACAACATTAGGCAGGCACTAACCATTAGAACATCTAGTGTTAATCGTGATGAAAGTGAGTTTACCACCTTCAATGAGCCTGAATATGATATCTACAACTTAAATTATCGCTTTCAGAATAAAAACTTGGACCGTTTTTTTACAGCTCAGGTAGATTACCAAATTTCTAAGGAATTTAGTAAAGTTTCTGCTACCACTACCTTTAGAAAATTGTTTGTAAACAACAGACAAATCAATCTTCGATTTTACGGTGGTTTATTCCTTTTTAACGATACTTCTTCTAATTTTTTCAGCTTTGCATTAGACCGACCAACAGATTATTTGTTCGATTACAATTATTACGGAAGAAGTGAAGAAAGTGGATTATTTAGTCAGCAATTTATTATGGCTGAAGGTGGTTTTAAGTCCATGTTAGAACCTGCTTTTGCCAATGATTGGATTTTGACTACCAATGCGAGTACTACTATTTGGAATTGGATTTTTGCCTATGGCGATTTAGGTTTTGTAAAAAATAGAGGAACCGACGCTCAATTTGTATACGATTCTGGTATTCGTCTTAATTTAGTAGAAGACTATTTTGAAATGTATTTTCCTGCGTATTCCAATTTAGGATGGGAAATTGCTCAACCAAATTATGCTGAACGCATACGTTTTATTGTTACGCTTGATATTCAAACCTTGTTTAGATTGTTTACCAGAAAATGGTATTAAATACAATTTTAATTTATAAATTTTTAATTAAATAATTTGGTATTTGATATATAAAGTGAAGTTGACATGAATAAAAATGAACAAATAAGAAATGGGCATATTTAATGAATTACCAAATATCAACGATAATAGGCTTTACCTTAGGCTAACCATACTTTTCTTTATTATATGGATAGCTTCTGTGAGTCCGCTTAGAAATATGTATAATACAAACAATGCTATCTATATAATTATTTTAGGCTCAGCACCTAATTTTTTTGCCGGTATTACATTTGTTTTTTGGCAAACGTTTATTGTCAGCACCAAAATAATTAGTGCCTTCTTATATTCATTTGTACTACTAATAATTGGTGAGTTTATTCAAATATTTATGGATAATCAAACAGCTGATTTATGGGATTTAATAGCAAGTTTTATTGGCTGTTTAACAGGAGCTTTATTTGTAATTTTAATCGAAAAGAAAACTAAAGCAAAAAACGATAATAAAAAATACTGAATTACTCAATTTCGGAAGCGCTTTTAATGCCTAAGCCCACTATTAAACTATATTTAAATTCGAATACTACAAAAATTAAGGAATTACAAATTGGCTACAACTTTCTTTGCAGCTTCAAATTCAGCTATAATTTCTTGTACAATTTCTGCAGCAGGTTTTATTTCATCTACTAGACCTGCAATCTGACCTATTTCTAATTCACCTTCTTCTAAATCGCCTTCAAACATTCCCTTTTTGGCTCTTGCTCTACCCAATAATTCTTTCAGTTCTTCTGCAGTTGTTCCTTTTTGATATAATTTTTGAATATCATCAAAAAACTTATTTTTAATCAATCGAACTGGAGCTAACTCCTTAAGGGTAAGTTGGGTTGCTCCTTCTTTAGCTTTAACAACTTCATTTTTAAAATTAATATGTGAAGATGCTTCAGAGCTCGCAACAAATCGAGTCCCAATTTGCACAGCATCGGCACCAAGAACCATAGCCGCTAACATAGCTTTTCCAGTTGCAATGCCACCAGCAGCAATTAATGGAATAGCAATTTCTTTAGCTACCATAGGTATTAAAGTTAGAGTTGTAGTTTCTTCTCTCCCATTGTGACCACCAGCTTCAAAACCTTCAGCTACAACAGCGTCTACGCCTGCTTGCTGGGCTTTTAATGCAAATTTTACACTACTTACTACATGCACAACTTGTATTTTATTTTCTTTTAAAATAGGCGTCCACGTTTTTGGATTTCCAGCTGAAGTAAAAACTATTGGTACTTTTTCTTCAATTATAATCTCCATGATTTTTTCTA
>CBFIGU010000074.1:0-11990 GCA_965662165.1 Psychroflexus sp. | reverse complement strand
TTTAAAGGGTTCAACTAATTCTAAGATTCTATTTAATTCTACCAATGCTTCAGCAGGAACATTAATATTTTCTCAAGCTACTGGAGAGAATGACCTAGCTATTTTTGAAATGGATGGAAGCGGAGGAATTGCTATTTCAGATACTTTAAATATTCATGAAAAGTTCATTTTAAAAAATGGAAACTTTACATCTAATGGAAACCTAACTTTAAAAAGTTCAGCTGCTCAAACTGCTATTATTCCTGAGCGAACAGGAGGAAGTATTATTGGCGATATACGCACAGAACGCTATTATGCAGCTGTAAATCGATCTTTTCGATATGTTTCTTCTCCAGTAACTACAACCAATAAAATAAGAGCCAATTGGCAGGAAGGACAAAACAATACTACTACCACAAGCAACTCGAATAGCGTCCCTGGATTTGGTACGCACATAACAGGTTCAACTACAGGAGCTAACGGTTTTGACGCCACAGAAACTGGAAATCCATCTTTATTTACCTGGGATAATGCAAGTCAATCTTGGTTGGCCATTCCCAATACAGATAATACCGACCTTGAGGCTGGAAAAGCTTATGCTTTAATGGTTCGAGGCGATCGTTCTACAAATTTAAACTCTAATAATGCGCAAGGCAATGCAACTGTTCTTAGAAGTGTAGGAACACCAGAAATAGGCAGCTTTAGTATTGCCTCTACCGATGATGATGATATGCCAGATGCTATTGGAGAATTTGCTTTGATTGGCAATCCTTATCAAGCTCAGGTTGATGTAAAAACAATTACTTCTTCTGGACTCAATACTAACTTTATTTATATCTGGGATCCTAATTTAGGTACCGCCGGTGGTTACACTGCCATAGATTTAACAGCAAATCCTGTAGTTACCACGCCAAACTCTGATGCTACTGAAATGCTTCAGCCCAGTCAAGCTTTTTTTATAGAGACTACATCGGCTACATCTTCTGTTACTTTTAATGAGAATAATAAAGTTGAAAATATTACACATCCGCAGCCTTTTTCGATTTCCAATTCGTCTGAAGTTTATGTTACTTTATGTGATGGAAATTCTCAAACGAATTTAGATGGAACTCGTGTGATCTTTGAAGCAAATTATAATGATCATGTAGATTTTGAAGATGCCAAAAAGCTTTGGAATAATTCTGAATATATAGCTATTCAAAAACAAAATAATTGGTTAGCGGTTGAGAAAAAGTCACTTCAAAAAAATGATACTATTCAACTATTTACAGGAAATTATTTTAATGAAGATTACCAATTAAAAATTAGTGTGCAAAATATAAATGACCATGAAGTTTATTTGAACGATACTTATTTAAATCAAGTTTATCTACTCGATTCTAGTCAAGAAAATAACATTCAATTTTCTGTCAATTCAACTATTCAAGAAAGTATGGAAAGCAGCCGATTTCAGCTTATATTTTCTGAAATTTCATTAAGTAATAACTCGCCACAAAAACCTAGTTTTAAGATTTATCCTAATCCGGTTAACCATGGCGAAGTAAACCTAAGCCATAGGTTAGCTTCTGGAGAACAAGTTGAAGTAGTTGTTTATAATTTATTGGGGCAAAAAATAAGTTCAAGCTCTTTTTTAACTACTTCATCAGTTGAAAAATTAAATGTAAGTCAATTTGTATCTGGAGTTTATATTTTACAAATCCTGCACGATGATCAAACCTTCAATCAAGAATTAATAATTAGATAAGTGAATAAGAAGATAATTTATATTTCAATTTTATTTTACCATGTTTTTGTTGGTTACACTTATGCATTTTATCAATCAGGACCGGCAAGCCCACCTTCACCACCCGGAGATGGAGGAGATGGTGCATTAGTGAGAGATGTAAATGTTACGATAGGTGATTGGTACTTTCAACTAATTTTTGTTACACTGTTTTTTCTTTTCTTATTTATGTTTTCGAAGAAGATTTTCTTTCAACAAACTCATAAACAAAAAATATAAATACCATCAAATATTCTAAACTAACCAACCATAGGTTTTCCTTGTATATTTCTGCTTGATAAGCAGCATAACTCAGCATGATTAAAAAAGACCATAAAACCATATACTTGTATTTGGTAAATACACTTAAAAGTAAAGGTGTTGCTAAATACCATGGATGAACCGTAGTTGAAAAAGCAAAATAAAAACTAACAGCCATCAACAATAAAACCACTATTTTTTGCTGCTCTTTTATAGGTTTATAAGTTGATAGATAAATGATAAAAATGAAGATGAGCAAGGCTAAGCATTTTGATATTATGGCAATGGTATTCCAGCCAACAATTTGAAAACCAATCCACCTGAAAACATAGTAAAAGCTTGCGTTAAACTCAAATGTGCCAAACCATAGACTTATACTGTCTAAAAAATGGGTTACAAAGTTTGGGCTAACTAAACCCAAAAAGCTAAGCCCAAAAACAAGTATGCTTAAAGTGGAATAGATACTGAAATCAATAATTTTCTTCAAATTAAATATCTTGAATTCCTTTTTATTGAAAAATTGAAAAAATACAGGGAGTAATATTAGCGGAAGTAACTTGGTAGCCACAGATAGGCCGAAAAAGAAACTTGAAGTTACCCACTTCGACTTTAAAATGAAGTATAATGCTATTAAAAAGAAAAATAACATTAGGCCTTCAAAGTGTAAGTTCCCAGTTAGCTCTAATATAATAAGCGGGTTCAGAATAAACCAAAATATATTTTTTACAGGTAAGTTGAAGTAATTGAGTATTTTTTTACCGATGAACAATATACCTAGATCAGCTACTATCAATAGTATACGAATTACCAATACAGCTCCAAAAATTGAATGAGGAGATATTTTTGCAGATAACCAATAAATCCATTGGCTTACTGGTGGATAATTAGAATAATGACTTGCATTTAATTCTTGCATTCCATTAACTAAGTCTCTAGATTGATGTATTAAATTTGGGTTTTGTGAAATAACTTGCTGTGGGGTTTGTAAATAAGGACTTATGCCTTCAGCTAGTATTCGTCCATCCCAAATAAATCTATAAAAGTCTTGAGAAAGTTGAGGTAAACTCAATAAAAATATGAAACGTAAGCCTATTGAAATCCAACTTAATTGCGTAAAACTAAAATTAGATTTGTACATGATGTTTATAAAAAACAGAAACAACATGCTGTACAATGTAAATAGTAGGAAAAAATCTTTCCTGTCTAGATAGTAAGCAAAATACGTATAGATCAACGCAGAAAAGAAAACCAGTAATGCATTAAATTTTTTGTTGGATAGCATTTAAAACACTTTTTAACAGAATTAAATTATTGGTTTGTTTCTCTTCTTTATTACTTTAAAGTATTAATGCTTTTAAAACCATTATATTTCATTTACTAGTTTTTACTCAATGTACTTTTGTAAAATACAAAGCTAAAACCAAACAATAACATGATATGGAAGGGTAGTAACCCAAAATCATTTAATCTAAAAGCACTGTAAATACCAAATGCAAAGTAGAAAATTAGACTAAATTCAATTAAATTTTCAAATGTAAAGCTTGTTTTGTTTTTAATTTTAATCTTCTTTTTTTCAATACTATTGAATTTCGGGGTTCGAATAAAAGATGATTTCTTCCCCAAATGTCCTTCTAAAACGGCTCTTGTATTATTTACAGACATTCCCATGGCAATTGAAAAAAAGCTAAAGAAAAGACTTATAAATTTAAAAATTGATGCTTTTTTTCCTTCAATTTTTTTGTAAGTGATAGCATAAGCAAGCACAAAAAACAATGTACTAACCCCTAAAAAGGTCATGATATAAAACATCCATTCCCACTGCGGATATTCATTTTTTATATATAAAACAGGAATACTTAAAATAGCTAAAGCAAGAATAACCACAAACAAACTACTATTGAGTAAGTGAAAGAAAGCATGAAATTTTGTACTCCATTTTAAATTGGGATTTCTTTTGAGTTTTGTAAAGTTTTTTTGAAAATTTTCTGCCGCTCCTTTATTCCATCTAAATTGTTGAGAGCGAGCAGCACTAATAACAATTGGAAGCTCGGCGGGAGTAACTACGTCTAATAAATATTTAAATTTCCAGGATTTAAGCTGTGCGCGATAGCTGAGGTCTAAATCTTCAGTTAAAGTATCTCCTTGCCAATCTCCGGCATCATAAATACAAGATTTTCTCCAAATACCAGCCGTGCCATTAAAGTTGATAAAATGTTTACCCGTATTTCTTCCTACTTGTTCTAATACAAAATGAAAATCTAAGGCAAAAGCTTGAATGCGAGTTATTAGGGAATGTTCTTTATTTAAATGACCCCAACGGGTTTGTACCACTCCAATTTTTTCATCTTTGAAATGAGGTATGGTTTTTAAAAGCCAATCTTTTTGGGGAAGAAAATCGGCATCAAAAATAGCAATAAACTCACCTTTTGCGGTTTTTAAGCCTTCTTTGAGTGCACCTGCTTTAAAACCTATTCTATTTTTGCGATGTACATAAACAATGTTTATTCCTTTTTGCTGAAACGCTTCAACTAGGGCTTGATTTGTTTTTGCAGAAGAATCGGTTGAATCGTCTAATACCTGAATTTCCAATCGTTTGGAAGGATATTTCAATTGACATATTTGTTTGATAAGCCTCTGGGCTACTTGCTTTTCATTATATATTGGCAATTGTATAGTTACAAAAGGCACTTGTTCTAGCTTGGTAAAATCTAAGCTAGGTGCTGTTTCTCTTTTGGCTTTATTCCATTTTATGTAATTAAATAGTAAGTTTAGTTGAGCTAAGCTGTACATAAAAATAAAGCTTAACAATAAGATGTAAATAATGAGAATGCCTAAATCCATTATTTCATTCCATATTTAAAAATCCAACCTAAAATCTTTATGCCCGCCATAATTGCTCCTTTAATTGTGCCCGATACTTTAGATGTACCAATTCTGTTACGATATTTTACAGCAACTTCAGTATATTTTAGTTGATGTTTTAAGGCTTTTAGTTGCATTTCTACCGTCCAACCATAGGTCTTGTCTTGCATATTTAAGTCAAGTAATTTTTCATAACGTATTGCTCTAAACGGACCCAAATCTGAAAATTTAGCGCCATACAGTATTTTCATTAGAAAAGTGGCCAGCCAATTTCCGAAAATTTGTGGAATGGTCATACTTCCACTTTCTCTTAATTTTTTATTTCGAGCACCAATCACTAAGTCATAATCTTGTTGAATAATAGGAGAAATAAGTTTGGGCATCTCTTCGGGATAATCACTAAAATCTCCATCTAAGAAAACTACAATTTCAGGCTTTACTTCTTTTTTTTGCAAGTAATTAATTCCTTTTAAGCAGGCAAAACCATAACCTTTATTAGCTTCAGTTAAAACGGTAGCCCCAGCTTTTCTTGCTACATGTTCTGTTTCATCTGTAGACTGATTACTCACCACAATAATTTCTTCAACAAAATTTGGTATGGACTTAATTACCTTTGCTATGGATAATTCTTCATTAAAAGCTGGAATAATTACATTGACTTTTAAATCCTGAGAATCGGGCATATTTTTCAGTTTAACACTTCAGTTTGTGGCTTTGCAAAAGTAGTTTTCTACAATCTAGCAGTATTGACTTTTAAGAAAAATTATTTTTTTGAACCTTAAGTCTTTTTTTTTCGTAAGTAATACAAACACAACTAAGTTATTTGATGTGATGTTGTTTTTTGATTTAGGGAGAAATGGTTGTTGTGTTTTGGTTGCGGCACTTTTTTTTAAGTGTCGCAATTTTTTTTAAAATTTGAATGTTAACTATTAAAAATGTTTAGTTTAGTAAAAAAAAACTAAATGCAGCCAGATTTACTAATTGAACGTCTTCAGCAAAAAGATGAAAGAGCTTTTGCGAAGATATACGAATTATATTCCGAAAATATTTTTGGTGTAATTCATGTTATTGTTAAAGACCCCGCTGTTGCTGATGAAGTGATGCAAGATGTATTTTTAAAAGTTTGGGATAAAGCTGAAAGTTATACAGGAAACAAAGGAAGATTTTTTACATGGTTACTGAATATTGCTAGAAACGCAGCTATTGATAAATTACGCTCTAAAGCCTATAAAAACAGTCAGAAAAATGAAGATGTTGAAACTTTTGCTTTCTTTTTAGAAAATGATGAAAATTTAAATGGAAAGACAGATAGTATTGGTATTGCCAAATTAGTTAACAAGTTAAAGCCTATTTGTAAAAAAGTAATCGATTTATTATTTTTTAAAGGATTTACCCAAAATGAAGCAGCAGACACATTAGATATACCATTAGGTACTGTAAAATCGAGAAATCGAAATTGTTTAAAAAAGTTAAGAGAAGAAATTGAATAGTGATGGAAGATGCTAATAAAATAATCGATTCGGGACAACTAGAACTTTATGTTTATGGTGTGTTGCCAGAACATGAAATGGAAGAAACTGCAAAAGCTGTTCAAAACTCAACGCTTTTACAAGAAGAAGTAGAGAAAATTGAAAAAACAGCGCTAAAACTTTCAAAAGCAGTGTCTCCAGGTTCAAGACCAGAAAATTTTGTTCGGATTTATCAGAGTTTACGTGATCAAGAAAGTGCGGCTACTCCTATAAAGCAAAATAATAGAAGTGCAATATTGGCTTGGGCTGCCGTTGCAGCATTATTAATAGGTATATTTTGGGTTTTTCAACAAAAAACCAATTTAGACACTCAATTACAACAAGCACAAGTTGAAAAACAAGAAGTGGAGCAAAGGTTATTGAATCTTAAGTCTGATGTGGACAATCAAGCTCAAATTTTAGCATTTATTAGAAATAATAAAATTGATGTAATAGATCTTCCGCCTAATGAAGCTGTTACTAAAGATGCTTACGCAAAAGTTTTTTACGATGAAAAATCACAAACTGCTTACTTAGACTTACAAGGTTTACCTGAGCCACCAGAAGGCATGGTTTACCAAGCTTGGTCTTTGTTAATGAATCCGTTAACTCCGTCGAGTATTGGCGTGATTGATGATTTTTCTGCATCTGAAACTAAGCTTTTTGAAATAAATGGTATCCCAACTTCAGAAGCATTTGGAATTACCCTAGAACCAGAAGGAGGTAGCGAAACACCAACATTATCTAATTTATATGTTTTAGGAACGGTTTAAAATTGAATATTTAAGGGTGCAGAAGTTATTATTGTTCTACATTCTAGATTAAACTTTTATCATGTCTAGTTAATGAGAAAGTATTCTATGAAAACTTAGGTATTCTAAATGTATTTATATCTGTAAAATCAATAGGTTGTAATCTTTGGCAGGATACTTGGTAATTTATATTTTAAATTACTTCCAATGTCAAAATATTATTCGCTGCGTATCCCTGAGCCTTGTCATGAAGATTGGAATCTTATGTCTCCTAAAGACAAAGGCCGCTTTTGTAATTCATGTAGTAAAGTAGTGGTTGATTTTACCTTGATGAAGGATCAAGAAATTAAAGATTTTTTGCAAGAAAATCAGGATAAAAAATTGTGTGGACATATTTATAAATCACAGTTAGATTCAATTCATATCAAAATACCTTCAAGTTTGCTGAGCACTCATCGAGTGGGTAAATATTCTTTTTTACTTGTTTTGTTAGTTGTCATGGGAACAACTTTATTTAGTTGTAAAGATCATCATGGGAAAAACCAAAAAATTGATCGGGTTGAAATTATAGATTCAATGACAGCTAATGAAGAAGAAGTGCCAATTATGGGAGGCTTTGCAAGCCAGTTAGAACCTGTAACAGATTGTACCTTATCTACTAAAGATAATAACCAAATGAGTGTTGTAGATTCTATTGTAAAGAAAAAGGATTCTCCTTTACAACAAATTGATCAAGTTATAGATGGTGAAATGATAGTTGTAGTTGGGGAAATAGACGTAAGTACAGAGCAAGAAAGTTATACTATTTGGAATGTTGATGAAAAACCTAAATTTCCAAACACGCCAGTACATTTATCTGAAGCAGCACAAAAAAAGTATTTTCAAGATAAGCTTCAACTTCATTTTGATACCAATTTTAAAATCAAGCCCAGCTTAGAAATTAATGACCCATTTAGAATATATGTACGTTTTACAATTAATGCATCAGGGAAATTAGAAAATGTCCAAGCTAGAGCACAGTACAAAGAATTGGTAAAAGAAGCAAAAAGGGTTTTGTCACTGCTTCCAAGACTAGAACCAGCTAAAGTAAAAGGAAAAAGTGTAGATTTTGTCTACACTTTGCCTATTTCTTTTAATAATATGCCAATTCACAAACAATATAAATAAAGCTTAATTAATCAGCTTCATTAATTATCCATTAATAGCTACAACATGGTTCACTTTTCCATGAAGCATGTCTTTCAGCATGGTTTCAATGCCATTTTTAAGAGTCATGGTAGAAGAAGGGCAACCACTACAAGCACCTTGTAAAATTACTCTTACTTCCTTAGCATCTTCGTTGTAAGATTCAAACACAATATTTCCACCATCGCTAGCTACTGCAGGTTTCACATACTCATCTAAAATGCTAACGATTTGTTGAGATATATCGTCTAATTCTTCAAAAGCAGCGGCTGTAGAAGTTTCCTTGGTATTGGTCTTTTGCTTCTTTTCTAAGGCTTGTTGATTAACAGCTTCTTCACCAGATTCAATAAAGTTTTTAATAAACTCTCGCACTTCTGTTGTCACTTCTTCCCATTCTACGATATCATATTTCTGAACAGAAACGTAATTACTATCCATAAATACTTCTTTTACAAATGGAAAATGAAACAATTTTTCAGCTAGAGGAGAAGCCTTTGCTTCTTCAATACTTTTAAATTCAATAGATTGTAGTACTAACTTTTTATTGGCTACAAACTTAAGAACACTTGGGTTGGGTGTGCTTTCCGCATAAACAGTAACCGGTACCTTTTTTGGTGCATCTACTTCTTCAATAATTTTTCCGCCTTCTTTTAAGAAACTTTCAATACGCTCCAAAACATCGTTTTGCACTTCATTCCACTCAACAATATTATATTTTTCAATTGCAATAAAATTCTGCGATATGTAGACTGTTTTTACAAAAGGTAAATGAAAAAGCTGTTGAGCTAAAGGAGAAGGTTTAGCATCTTCAATATTCTTAAATTCAAAGCTTTGGTGATTGACTAAGAAGTCATTAGCTTCAAATTTGATGATGGCTGGATTGCTTGTGTTCTGTATTTCAAACGTATAAGTTTTCATGCAAGTAATTTTTTTCAAAAATAAGAAAAGAAAGACAATAGTTTCAATATATTTACGGCCGAAACTATAACTATATGTTAAGAAAATTATCCCTTATAGTAATTCTTCTTTTTTCACTTACTACTTATTCCCAAGACTTTAATTGGTTAGAAGATTTACAAGAAGAAGACGAAATTACATCATGTGATGCATCTTTAACGGTAAACAATGATGATGGGCAAATAGGAAATATGAACCATACGTTGGTAATTTGTCCCGACGAAGAAGGATTATTAAGTACTATTAATTTTACAGAATTTAATGTTCCAGGAGGAAACTTAACTAATGAATTTACCATTTATGATGGAGATAATACCAATGCTCCGGTGCTATATACTTTACCTGGAAATTTACCTAATGGTGGTTTTGTTTCCGCGCAAGAAGGCAACCCAACAGGTTGTATTACTATAGTTTATCAGGCAGGATTTGTTCCACCATCTTTTGATGTGAATTTTACAGCAACAATAGATTGTAGAGAACCTTGCCAAGATTTAGAAGCTTTATTAGTTAGTTTAGAAGCAAATAATATTTGTTCTGACGAAGATTCTGATTTAATTACATTTCCTCAAAATGAAGGGATAACTTTTAATGCAGATGCCAATGCATCTAACGGAACACCCAATAACGAACTTACATTTACTTGGGAAATAGAAGAACCTAATAATGGGTCGACTACACTAAATGGTATTGATCCATCTCAAGCATTTAACACGCCAGGTCTTTACCAAGGTACATTAATCGTAACAGATGAATTCTTCTGTGAATCAGATCCAGTTGGTTTTAGCTTTATAATCGGTACCAATGAATTGTCAGTCAGTGTTCAGGACGATCAGTTTACACTTCAAGAACTTATTGAAGATGTAATGGTCGGCGGAGGAGACTGCGCCAATGTAAATAACATTACTTCACCTGTTAGTTCACCAAATGGAACTAGTATTGGGTATTTTACCAAAGGTTGTAGTAATTTTCCTTTTGAAGAAGGTATAGTAATTGGTAGTGCTGGAATAGGAGAGGTAGTTGGAGACTCTGGATTTGAAAATGGCTGGAGTGAGCCAGCTGGTTCTAATAATGAACAATTACTTGCCACTGTTGGAGGTGATCCATCAAACGCAGTAAACGATGCAACAGTAATAGAATTTGAATTTAGCTCTTTTGAAAGTGAAGTGAGCTTTAATTATATTTATGCTTCTCAAGAATATACAGCTAACTTCCCATGTCAATATGCAGACCCATTTGCATTTATTGTCTCAGGCCCTGGCATTAATGATGTTAATGATTACGATCATGATGCTAATCCTAATTCACCAATTCAAAATCAAGATTTAGGTGGTTTAAATGTTGCAACATTTGCCCCAGATGGCTTTTTAGTTCCCACAACGGCTACTAATATCCATCCAGGTCCTCCGAATTTTAATTGTGGAGCATCAACTTTAGGAGGGTCATTTTATCCTTCTTTCTTTAATCAACTAAACCCTCCCTATCATAGTTTAAATGGGGAGACCAACTTATTAACGGCTTCTTTTAATGTTATTCCCTGCGAGACTTACACAATGAAATTAATGGTTGCGGATTGGAATGATACAGCTTTTAACTCTTTTGTATTTATTGAAGGTGGTTCATTTAATATTGGTGCAGATCTAGGTGAAGATATTACGGTTGAAACCGATTTTGTGTTGCCTTATGGCGAAGAGCAAGAACTAACCGTTTTTGGTGGGGTTTTAGACACCAATTGCGATATTGAAATCGATTGGTTTTTAGATGGTAACTTAATTGAAGGAGCTAATGATGCATCATACACTGCAACAGAATCGGGTACTTACACAGTTTTTGTTGGTGGAGACGGCGGTTGTGATGATGAAGACTCTATAGTTGTAGAGTTTCTACCTGCTGCCGACTATGGTGAACCAGGTGCTAATCCAGATGATCCATTTCCATTTCCCAATATTACCTTTTGTGGTGAAGGTGGAGAATTAGAAAATGGTTTATTAGAAATCGATCCTTTTGATTATTTAATTCACAATGGATTAGGTCAGCCTATTCCAGCTGAAGCTACTTCTCTAGCAGATTTGAATATGGAAGCAAACTATTTTGAATCTGAACAAGATGCAATTGATTTTGTTGATCCTATTCAAAATCCAGAAACTTTCCCTATACCGCCCGGTAACTTTGTACAAGAAATTTGGGTAAGAGTAAATGAAACTATATCTGGAGAAAGACAGGGTGCAGCGATTGATAGTTTTGAAATTATCTTTTTTGAAGAACCAGAAATTCAAGAAGAACAAATAGAAGATTTAACCAATTGCGGAGATTTTACTCCACCTACCCAAATTTTCGATTTAACCGAAAACAATGCGAATTCAATTGGTGTTCAAGATCCAAGTATTGTTGATGTTACGTATCATCTCACTGAAGTAGAAGCAGAATCTGGAGATAATCCTATATTAAATCCAGATGATTATACGTTACCAAATGGATTAAATGAGCAAACTATTTACTTACGTGCTGAGAACACAGGAAGTGATGATTGTTTTGATATTGCTACTTTCGAAGTAAATTTATATAACGTCATCGTTGCCAATCCATTGCCTGAGTTAGAAGAGTGTGAGATTGGCGATACTGGTGAAGGCGTGTTTAATTTAACCGAGCAGAATGGATTAGTATTGGGAGCCAATCAAGACGCAACCGATTATAGTTTAAGTTATTTCGAAGAATTCGCTGACGCTG
>CBFIGU010000073.1:0-12474 GCA_965662165.1 Psychroflexus sp. | reverse complement strand
AGAATCTTTAAAAACACTGCATAAAACCATCAAAAAAGTAATTGAAGACATTGAAAATTTCAGTTTTAATACTTCGGTTTCTACCTTCATGATTTGTGTGAATGAATTGACTCAGCAAAAATGCAATTCGAAAGAAATTTTAGAACCTTTGGCGGTGTTAATTTCACCTTATGCGCCACATATTGCTGAAGAGTTGTGGGAAAAACTAGGACATTCAGAAAGTATTGCAACCGTAGCTTATCCTGTTTTTGAAGAAAAATACTTAAAAGAAGAGAACAAAACCTATCCTATTTCGTTTAATGGAAAAATGCGTTTCACCCTAGATTTGTCTTTAGATTTAAAAAAAGACGAAATTGAAAAAGCAGTAATGCAAGACGAGCGTACTCAAAAACAGTTGGACGGCAGAACTCCTAAAAAAGTAATTGTAGTACCCGGTAAAATTGTCAATATTGTAGGTTAACAAAAAGTACAAAATTGGCAGTCAATTTTAGTTTGGCTAATTTTTTGCACACAACTTTTAAAAAAATAATATTATGATGGGATATTATATACTTATTGGCGCAATTATGCTGGTAAGTTGGCACGTAAGCAGTACCTTGAAAAAGAAATTTAAAAAGTACTCCAAACAACATTTGCAAAACGGAATGTCTGGTGCAGAAATTGCTCAAAAAATGCTTTCTGACAACGGTATTTATGATGTGAAGGTAATTTCTACCCCAGGCCAATTAACCGATCATTACGATCCACGAAAGAAAACTGTAAATTTAAGCGAAGCAGTTTACAATCAACGTAATGCAGCAGCGGCGGCTGTTGCAGCTCACGAAGTAGGGCATGCCGTACAACACGCCAAAGCTTATTCTTGGTTAGAAATGCGGAGCCAGCTCGTACCTATTGTTCAAGTTGCGGCTAATTATAGCCAATGGGTCATTTTTGGTGGTTTAATCTTATACGGGATGGTAAGTGCTGGTGTCGGGCAAATGGTGCTTTTAGCAGGAATCATTATGTTTGGTTTAGGAACTTTATTTAGTTTTGTTACTTTACCCGTAGAATACGACGCCAGTAACCGTGCATTAGCTTGGTTAAAGAATCATAACATAGTTACACCTAACGAATACAAAGATTCTGAAGATGCCTTAAAATGGGCTGCAAGAACTTATGTAGTTGCAGCTGTTGGCTCGTTAGCTACACTACTCTACTTTATCATGATTTATTTAGGAAGAGAGTAAATTATTATATTGATCGAATTGAAAATTAGCCCAAAGCAAATGCTTTGGGCTAATTTATTTTTTAACCATAAAATCAGTCTATTTTCGTAACTTTGCAAGTATGAATAAACAAATAAAAGTACTCGAGTTAGGACAGAAAGATTACAAAGAAACTTGGGATTTTCAAGAAGAATTATTTCAAGATGTTGTCAATAAAAAAATTCAAAATCGTAGAGAAAATACCAAACACCTTACTCCTAATCATCTTTTATTTGTTGAGCATCCACATGTATACACTTTAGGAAAAAGTGGCGATTTATCTAATCTGCTACTCAACGAAAAACAACTCGTAGAAAAAAAAGCTACTTTTTATAAAATTAACCGTGGTGGAGACATTACTTATCATGGACCTGGTCAAATTGTAGGTTATCCCATATTAGACTTAGAAAACTTTTTTACAGACATTCACAAATATTTACGCCTGTTAGAAGAAATGGTGATTCTAACTTTAGCAGAATATGGATTAAAATCGGAACGAAGTAAAGGTGAAACAGGCGTTTGGTTAGATGTTGGGACTCCATTTGCAAGAAAAATATGCGCAATGGGTGTTAGAGCTTCTCGATGGGTTACCATGCACGGTTTTGCGCTTAATGTTAATGTGGATTTGGGCTATTTTGATAATATTGTTCCTTGCGGTATTCAAGATAAAGCAGTAACTTCTTTAAATGTTGAACTTGGCAAAACTGAAATCGATATGCAAGAAGTAAAAGCCAAATTAAAAAAGCATTTTTTTAAATTATTTGAAGCTGAAATAATTGAGTAATTCTGACAAAACTTATTTATTTAAGCAAACACCTTTACACTACAATGACATAGGTAAAGGAGATGTAATTATTTTTATACATGGTTTTTTAGAAAACCAAAGTATGTGGGAAAGTATACTCCCTAGCTTATCCAAATCCAATCGTTGTATAACTTTAGATTTATTTGGTCATGGAAAATCTCCAGCTTTAGGCTATGTGCATGAAATGAGAACCTATGCAGAAGTCATAAGCAAATTGATCAACACTATACAAATTGAAAATTATTCAATTGTTGGTCACTCTATGGGTGGTTATGTAGCCATGGAATTATTGAAATTAGAAGAACAAAAAATAGATCAATTAATCTTATTAAACTCGTCTCCATTAGCTGATACAGATGAACGGAAAAAAGACAGAGATCGTGCAATTAGAGCTATTCAAAAGTTTCCAGAAGCCTTTGTACAAATGGCTGTTAAAAACTTGTTTTTACTTAGAGACCAAGAAAAATTAGCTCAACAAATTGAGAATGCAATTTTTGAAGCCAAAAAATGCAGCAAACAAGGAATTATAGCTACACTTCAAGGCTTAAAAAACAGAGCAAACCACAAAGAAACCTTTAAGAAAGCAAATTGCAAAAAATTAGTAATTGCAGGAAAGCTAGACCAAGTGGTTCATTTTAACACGTTAAAAAATAGCATTAAAGACAGCAAAGCAAATTTACTCAGTTTTAAAGGTGGCCATATGAGTCATCTTGAATATCCACAAGAAGTTTTGCTAGCCATAAAAAACTTTTTAAAAATAGAAAGCCATGATTAAGAATTCAAATTTTAGTTTAATCAGCAAATATGAAAAGCCAATAGATGGAGATGTAACTTTTCAACCCAATAAATTAGCAAAACCATTAGTTATTTTTTGCCATGGCTATAAAGGTTTTAAAGATTGGGGAGCTTGGCAATTAATAGCAGATGCATTTGCAGAAGCTGGTTTCTTTTTTGTAAAGTTTAATTTTTCTCATAATGGCATAAACATTAATCAACCAACTGAATTTACAGATTTAGAAGCTTTTGGAAACGACAATTACAGTAAACAGTTAGAAGATTTAAACTTGGTAATCAATTTTTTTGAAGGTAAAAATGAATTTTCAGAAGAAATAAATTTTTTAAAACTTTCATTAATTGGTCATAGTCGCGGTGGTGGCATTTGCATTTTGCAAGCTCACCAAGATACTCGCGTTAAAAAATTAATTACTTGGGCTGGTGTATCTGATTTTGGCAATCGTTTTCCTAGAGGTAAGAAATTAGAACAATGGAAAAAAGAAGGCGTTTACCATATTGTAAATGGTAGAACTAAACAAAAAATTCCACATTTTATTCAGTTTTATGAAGACTTTTTAGCCAACCAAAAAAAGCTTCATATTAAAACAGCCGTTCAAAAACTTCACATTCCCTTTTTAATTATTCATGGTACGCATGATGAAAGTGTAGATGCACAAGAAGCTGAAATTCTATTTGACAATTCTTCATCTTCTAGACTTAAATGGATTGCCAACGCCAATCATGTTTTTGGTATGAAGCATCCTTGGGAAGAAAATAAGCTACCTAAGCAAACTCATATTTTAATAGAAGAAAGTTTAAAGCACCTCAATGAATAATTTCAGAATGGATTCACTAGTTTAAATTCTACAATACATATTCATTATTTTTCATACTTTTAACAAAATATTATTTGTTATGGAGACTAATAAACTTAAAAAGCAGAAAAATACGCACTTAACTATCTTATTTTCTCTATTTATTATTTTTATTATTTTCCTTTTTTATATAGCTTACTTATTCATTAACAACCAGCTTCAATTTAATGAAAGCTTCGTGATATTTCCTTTGTTACTAATTTCTGCAAGTACGATACCTATAAGCCAAATCAAGCAAATTAACAAGAAACTAAAAAGCTAGCTTAGGTTTTGAGAATAAACGAAATTTAGTCTATTTTTGAAGGAAATATTAAAAATTCTTCAAAATTATTCAACTAAATTACGTATCATGAAATATTTAATTCGTTTACTTTTTCTTTTCATTTTAATTCCAAGTTTTGCTCAGCAAGGCGGTATGTGGATTCCTTCACTTTTAGAAGGGATGAATGAAGAAGAAATGTCAAGCTTAGGAGCACAAATTACAGCTGAAGATATTTACGATGTAAACAAATCGAGCCTAAAAGATGCTATTGTACATTTTAATGGGGGTTGTACCGCAGAAGTAATTTCTAATCAAGGTTTATTATTAACCAATCACCATTGTGGTTTTGGTCAGATTCAGTATCATTCTAGTTTAGAAAATGATTATTTAAAAGATGGATTTTGGGCAAAATCTTTATCTGAAGAATTGCCAAACGAAAATTTGTATGCCGAGTTCATCATCAAAATTGAAGATGTAACTTCTCAAATGCTTTCAGCAATCAATGAAGAGATGTCAGCTAGAGAAAAACAGTCAGCCTTAGACCAAAAACGTTCAGAAATTGAGAAAAACTACCAAAAGGAAACATGGCAGGACCTTCGTATTAAATCCTTTTATGGTGGTAACCAATTTTTCTTATTTGTAACCGAAAAATATGAAGATGTTAGATTGGTTGGCGCTCCACCTTCAAGCATTGGGAAGTTTGGAAGTGATACCGATAATTGGGTTTGGCCAAGACATACAGGAGATTTTTCAATTTTCAGAATTTATGCAGACCAAAATAACAGACCTGCAAAATACAGCAAAGACAACATCCCTTACACTCCAAAACACTTTTTACCCATTTCCTTAGACGGTGTAGAAGAAGACGATTTTACGTTGGTATTTGGCTTTCCTGGAAGAACAAATGAATATTTACCTGCCATTGCAGTAGAGCAAATTACCCAAAAAGTAAATCCTACAAATATTGAGATTCGTGAAAAAGCTTTAGAAGTAATTGATGCTTACATGCAACAAGACGATCAAATTCGTATTCAATATGCATCTAAACAAGCTCGTATTGCCAACTATTGGAAAAAATGGAAAGGAGAAAATTTAGGTATTGAAAAAAGTGGAGCCATTCAACAGAAAAAAGAGTTAGAGAAACGATTTACTGAAGCTTTAAAAAAGCAAAACAAAATTGAAGCCTATGGAAATTTACTTTCAACTTTTCAAACACAATATGAAACATTAGAACCCTATGCAGTAAAACGCTCTAACTTTTTAGAAGTGTTTTTAACCAATAGCGATGTGCTTAAAATAGCATTCAGGCTAAATCAATTAGTGGGTGCTTCTGGTCAAGGAGAAGCGCGTTTTGCAGAAGTTCAAAGTGCTTTAATTGGAATGTTTTCGGGTATTTATAAAGATTACAATGCAAAGCTAGATCAAGAAGTGGTAAAGCAAATTTTTCCACTCTATGATTCAGCAGTAAGTGAAGATGAAATAAATGCCGTATTCGAAAATTCAATTTTTGTAAATAAGGAAAGTGGATTAGCAGCCTTAAAAGGCGAATTAAAAGTAGTGGTAGAACGCATACAAAATGATCCTCTATACCAAATGTCTAAACCCTATGTAGACGAATTTTACCAAGACTTAAATCCAAATTACCAAAATATTAAAGCTGAAATTGACGAAACCCAAAAGCTTTACATGAAGGCACAAATGGAAGTTTTACCAGAAGAACGCTATTTTCCAGATGCAAATTCAACGCTTCGCGTTACCTATGGTAAAGTAAATGGCTACCAACCAAGAGACGCGGTTTACTACGAGCCTGTGACTTATTTAGAAGGCGTAATGGAAAAATATGTTCCGAATGATTATGAATTTGACGTTCCACAAAAACTCATTGAATTATACGAAAGTAAAAACTATGGTGATTACGCAGATCGTAATGGTAAAATGCCTGTAGGTTTTATAGGAACCAATCACACTACTGGCGGAAATTCTGGTAGTCCGGCACTAGATGCTCATGGTAATTTAATTGGTTTAAATTTTGACCGTGTTTGGGAAGGCACGATGAGTGACTTATTTTATGATCCTGAAATTTGCCGAAATATTATGGTAGATGCACGATACATCTTATTCATTATTGATAAATATGGCGAATCTTCCCACCTAATTGATGAAATGAAATTGGTACATCCAAAAACTGACAAAAAATCAAAGAAAAAGCGAAAAAAGAGAAGTAAAAGAAAATAAATCTATTTCACTTAACAAAAACAGCCCAAATCTTTTAATTTGGGCTGTTTTTGATTTAAATAAGTATAAGAAAGTCAATAAAATATACAATTTTTATCCCATAATATGATAACCGCCATCGATATGTCTAATCTCACCTGTAATTTTTCCGTTGGGTCTAAACAAGTTAAGTACATCGTAAGCTAAATCTTCTGGAGCTGCATTGCCTAGTGGACTAATTTTAGCGGCAGTGTTCACGTCTTGTTCGGTTAAAGTGGCGTTTCCTGCTTTACTTCCCATATAAGGTGAAAAACGGACACAATTTACTCGTGTTCCATTTCTTCTTCCTAACTCATCTGCTAGTTCAATGGTAATTCGCTCTAAAGCAGCCTTGGCAATACTTATGTTTCGATACGGGTGAAAAGTAACCTTAGAAGCTGCAATGTAGCTAATACTACAAATAGAAGATTTTGGACGAAGTAAGTCGAAATCGTACAAAGCTTTGGTTACTTTTATCAATGAAAAAGCAGAAACATCCATAGTTTCACAAAACTCTTGCAAAGAGACTTCTAAAAGTGGTTTCACCTTTTTACCTCTAATGGTTTTATCCATAGCTATAGCATGTAACCAACCATCAAATTCTATGTGTTCTTGTTTCATTTTAGCACAAAAATCTTTGATACTTTCTGCAAGAGTAACATCTAATATTTCAGCTTTTGTATGGCTACCCAAAGCCTGATGAACACTATTTTCAAAATCTGTATAAGTCGCATTTAAGAAGCTTTTGGCTTTATCTGATAAATTCTCGTGGTGTTTGCTAACGCCCAATCCCGTACAAACTACTTTGCCGCCATTTTCTACAATTGCTTTGGCAACATACATGGCAAGTGATTGCTCGTCTGCAATTCCTGTAATTAAAAAGGTTTTTCCTTCAAACATATTTATGATTTTACTTTATATAATGATGTACCCCAAGTCATTCCTGCGCCAACAGCAGCAAACAAAACATATTCAGCTTTATCTAGCCTACCTTGTTCGATGGCTTCGTGCAAAGCAATAGGAATAGTCCCTCCAGATGTATTTGCATATTTATCCATATTAGTCATTACTTTTTCGAAAGGTAAACCTACTTGCTTTGCAATAGACTTTAAAATTCCTATGCTAGGTTGATGTGGAATCATTACATCAATTTGATCTATAGAAAATTTATTTTTAGCTAATAAAGCTTCAATTGATTTTGGAACCAATGTTGTAGCTCCATTATAAATTTCTTTTCCGTCCATATAAAAATAAGCCTGTGATGCTGGATTTTCTGGTTCTTTGTTTTCAATGGTAAAATGATTTGCCCCACGACCATCAGAAAATAAATTGAAATCAATAAAACCTTTATCTTCTTTTGTAGCACTTAAAACCATGGCTCCAGCTCCATCGCCAAAGAAAACCGAATCCCTTCTTTTCCAATCTATAATATTTGAGAAAGTATCAGCTCCAATTACTAATACATGTTGATAGGTTCCGTTTTCAACAAATTGACATCCTACAGAAACAGCGAACATTGCACCAGAACAAACCGCAGACAAATCGAATGCTGCAGCTCCATAAGCTTGTAATTTATCTTGTACATAACAAGCACAAGAAGGCGCTTGTTTATCTGGTGTAGATGTAGCAACTATAATTAAATCGATATCTTTTACTTGTAGCCCAGCATTTTTTATTGCATTTTCTCCTGCTTTTGCTGCCAAATCGCTAGTTGATTGCTGTGTAACAATTCTTCGCTCTTTTATGCCTAAAGTGTTATAAATCCACTCGTCTGAAGAACCTACTTTTTCAAAATAAGTATTATGAATTACTTTTTCTGGAACGTACATCCCCGTACCGCTAATAAATGCTCTCATTCTGCCATGTTTAAGCTGGCAATTTTATTATTTATAGACTTGTAAAACAAAATATATTTAACTTATAATGTTAAATAATGACATTATTATCATATTTATAAAATTTAATCAGAATAATCAATAATTATAAAGTGAATTTAATTTCTTTTAAATGTACCGCAATAAAATTTGAAAGTATTATTGTTATTCAATAATATTTTTATATTTGTTATTGTTAAACAATAATTTACCAATATGAGATTTGCCCTAGATTTTGCTAGATTTTCTGTTCATTTTATACGATTAATTTTAAGTGCTACTTGTGTTCTCATTGGTTATTTAGTAATCAGTGATGCATCTTTTTGGGAAAATACACATCGGTTTGCAACGTACGAAAAGTTAATATGGCTTTCTCTTTTTATATTTAGCACAGTCGCTCTGGGTATGCAATAGATTAGTAAACGCGCTTAAATCAATAAAAAATGAAGACATTTTCAATAATAAAAACACTATTGCTTTTAAATGGATAAGTCTGGTTTGTGGAATCTACATAATAGGTAAAAATCTGCTTTTATTGTATATTTTATCATCTATAAAAGAGCAATTTGCTTGGAGCGAATGGATGGATAGCTTATCTAATGATTTAGCTGAAATAATCAGCTTTGCAATGTTGGCCTGCATTTTTTGGGTAATTGCAAAAATTATAGAAGAAGGTGTTGTATATAAAACAGAAAACGAATTAACTATTTAATCTAAAAACATTTTTTAAGATGAAAACAAAAGTAATTCTAAAAAGTCTGCTCGACATTATGCTGTTCATTGCAGCAGTTACGCTACTAGAAGCAATTTTTAATCTTTTAGGTGTATTTATTGAAGGCTTTCCTACATTATTACTAAATGATGATGTTTTAGAAAACAACAATACAACGCTGAAGAGTTTTGTTATTTTGAGCTTAATAAATCAACTATTATTTTTTGTATGTATTTTGTTCTTGAGAAAAATTGCCAAAATATATCGCGATCAGAAAAGCGTTTACCAACTCAAAATTCTTCAATATTTAAGTATTTCTGGGTGGTGTTTATTTATTTTTTCTGGCTTAGAAATATTGGTACGTGGACTAGAATTTTATATGGGTGATTACGCAGTTCACTATTCTGGAATTGCTTCAACTCAAAAAAGTGCTTTATTAGCAGTGTTAGCCATTTTAATGATTCGTTTATCTAAAATTTTCAAAAAGACGGTTGAACAGAAAAAAGAAAATGAATTTACAATTTAGTTATGTCCATTAAAATTAACCTAAATGAAGTACTCAAGGCTAGAGATATGAAATCTTATGAACTAGCTAATGAAATAGATATTACCACAGCTAATCTTTCTATTTTAAAAACTGGTAAAGCTAAAGCCATTCGCTTGTCTACTTTGGCTAAAATATGTGAAGTGCTCGATTGTCAGCCAGGGGATATTTTAGTTTATGAAAAATAAAAAACTCTCGCTAAAATTAAATTTAACGAGAGTAGTTTATATCTAATAATAATTAATCTTACTTATTAGCTTCGTATAATTCTGAAACTTTGCTCCAATTAATTACATTAAAGAATGCTTCAATATAATCTGGACGCTTGTTTTGATAATTTAAGTAATAAGCATGCTCCCAAACATCAATTCCTAAAATTGGAGTCCCTGCACAACCTACGTTTGGCATAATTGGATTGTCTTGATTTGGTGTTGAGCAAACTTCTAAACTTCCACCTTGGTGAACACATAACCATGCCCAACCTGAACCAAATTGAGTGGCTGCTGCATTACTAAATTTCTCTTTAAAGGCTTCAAAAGAACCAAAAGCATCGTCTATAGCTTTTGCTAAATCTCCGCTTGGATTACCTCCACCATCAGGACTCATAACTTCCCAGAATAATCGGTGATTGTAAAATCCACCACCATTATTTCTTACTGCTCCATTCGATAAATCTAAATTTTGAAGAATCTCTTCTATAGATTTTCCTTCTAAATCTGTTCCTTCTACAGCTGCATTTAATTTGCTTGTATAACCAGCATGATGTTTTCCATGGTGAATTTCCATGGTTTTAGCATCTATATGTGGTTCTAGTGCATCGTGTTCGTAATTTAATTTTGGTAATTCAAATGCCATAATATGTTGTTTTTAATTGATTTAACTTATAATTTCAAATTTAAAGATTAAAAAAGCTTATTTCAAAGTTTGCTTGTTATAAAATACTTAAAAATAAACAGCTTAGAAGATGTAGCTTCATTTAATAACGTTTTAAACGAATTTCGAAAGTTGAACCCTTATCTAACTCACTATAAATAATTCTGATTTTCCCGTTGTGGTAATCTTCAATAATACGTTTTGCTAAAGATAAACCTAATCCCCAGCCGCGTTTTTTAGTGGTAAAGCCAGGTTGAAAAATCTTGTTGAAGTTTTTCAAAGGAATACCTTTCCCTGTATCTTTTACTAAAATCTTCACCCAAGGACCACTTCTTGCAAGTTCAATCTCTAGCTTTCCTTTACCTTTCATGGCATCAATGGCATTTTTGGTAAGATTTTCTATAGTCCAGGAAAACAAAGGTTCATTAAGCATTACAAGCACCTTCTCTTCTGGTAAATCTAAATGAAAGTCGATAAGCTTTGAACTTCTTGACTTTAGATAATCAAATGTATTTTGAGTAGCCTGAATAATATCGGTTTTCTCTAACTTTATCTTTGAGCCTACTTTAGAAAATCGATCCGTAATGGTTTCTAAGCGGTCTATATCTTTTTTTATTTCATCTATATAATCTTGATCAATTCCTTCGGCTTTTAAAATTTCTAACCAACCAAATAAAGATGATAATGGAGTTCCTATTTGGTGTGCGGTTTCTTTGGCCATACCTGCCCACAGTTTATTTTGTTCATTAGCTCGAGATGTGATGTAGAAAAAGTAAAGTAAACCAGAAAAAAGAGCAATGATAATGAACAATATAAAAGGATAGTATTTTATTTTATTGAGAATTTGAGAATTTCCATAATAGAGTGTTTGTTTTACTCCATCGCCTAAATCAATTTCTATTGGCGTATTTTCTGCCTTAATTTCATTTAAATAATCTTCAAATTTTTTAGGGTCATTTATAATTTCTTCAGGAACATTTTCAATTAGGACGGGTTCTCCATCTTCGTTTAAATTTATGGTGGGTATACTTTCGTTTGCTTGTAAGATTTGTAATTCTAAGCCTACCTCATCGCCCTCTAAGTTTGCTTGGTCTATAGATTTTAAGGCTGCAGACCAAATCATCATCTTAGAGCGTTCGTCTTCTTTTATGCGATCATAAAAAACAGTAATATTCCATATAATTAAGCCTACAATGGTAATTGAAGACAAAATAATAAACCAACGAGCAAATGTTCTTTTCTTAAAGAAATCCATATTTTTCAAAAATAGACTAAAGTTGAAATATAAAGCTAATTTTCAAATCTAGTGATTTCAGCTAATCATTTTTAATTCGCTTTGATAATATGTACATTTGTACAAATATAATTTTATGAGGAGTTTTCTTCCTTCAGATTTAAAAACGCCAGAGTTACACGGTTTATTGCTAGGTTCAATAGGACCAAGACCTATCGCCTTTGCAAGTACTCTAGACCAGGATGGTAATCCTAATTTATCTCCTTACAGCTTTTTTAATGTGTTTAGTGCTAACCCGCCAATAATGATATTTTCGCCTGCAAGGCGAGTAAGAAATAATACCACAAAACATACTTTAGAAAATGCTTTAGCTACCAAAGAAGTTGTAATCAACGTAGTGAATTATGCAATTGTACAGCAAATGTCTTTATCTAGCACAGAATATGATGCTGGTGTAAACGAATTTGAAAAAGCAGGTTTAAGCATGCTAAAATCTGATTTGGTAAAACCATTTAGAGTAAAAGAATCCCCAGTGCAATACGAATGTAAAGTAAATGAAGTAGTTGCGCTTGGTGAAGAAGGTGGAGCTGGAAATTTAATTATTGCCGAAGTAGTAAAACTGCATGTAAATGAATCTATTTTAACGCAAGATTTAAAAATTAACCAACATGAAATTGATTTAGTAGCGAGAATGGGCGGCAATTGGTACACTAGAGCAAACTTAGGCATGTTTGAAGTACCTAAACCCTTATCTAGCTTAGGAATAGGAGTAGACGAAATTCCTGCTGAAATTCGAAATTCGAAGATCTTAAGTGGAAATGATTTAGGACAACTCGGAAATGTGGAAAGCCTGCCAACCCCAGAACAAATTTCTAAATTTATTGAAACTGAAAAATTAAAGAATAAAATAGATTTAAAAAGTGAAGCTGCTAAGCATGAGCAAGCTAAAAAATACATAGAAAACAATCAGGTTGATGCAGCCTGGAAAACCTTATTAGCATAAAAATAGAAAAATGGAAGTAGA
>CBFIGU010000072.1:0-13232 GCA_965662165.1 Psychroflexus sp. | reverse complement strand
AGATTAAAGTACTGTTCTGTATTGGGTTGATTTTGAATTTGCATCAGAAATTTTTCTTCTAAAGTTGAAGCAGAACTGACTGAAGTAGTTGCAACTCTAGATTGTGGGTTAGGGGAGTTTTCTATTTCACCAGTATCTGTATTGCTTGGAAGCTCTGAAGTTGATGTATTAGATGCAAAAGAAATAACTTCTAACTCGATTAGTGCAATACCTTGATTTACAAAATCTAATTCTTCTGCAACCGATTTGCTCACATCTAAAATTCGATTTCTGATAAAAGGACCGCGGTCGTTAATTCTAACTTCAACCGACTTACCATTTGCTTGGTTAGTTATCTTAACCAGCGTTCCAAAAGGAAGACTTCTGTGGGCTGCTGTTGGTAAATCTTGTTGGAAGATTTCTCCACTTGCTGTTTTTCTACCTTCAAATACATCTTTATAAAAGGAAGCTTCACCTTGCTGCACTTGTGCAAAAGAGAAAAAAGTACCCATTAAAAAGCAGAAAAACAGCTGTAGAGATTTCATATTTTATGATTTAGAAAATTCAATAATTTGTTCAGCAAGCTCAGTTCCTATTCGATCTTGAGCTTCTAAAGTGGCTCCACCAATGTGTGGACTTAACGATAAGTCTGGACTCATTAATAATTTTATAGGTGGGGTAGGTTCATCTTCAAAAACATCTAAGGCAGCAAAACCTAAAGTTTTATTATCTAAAGCTTCTAGAAGCGCTTTTTCGTCTACTACACCGCCACGCGCTGTGTTTACAATGGCAGCAGAATTTTTCATTTTTTCGAATTCTTTAGCACCTAAAATATAATCTTTCTGAGCAGGAACATGTAAACTAATAAAATCGGCTTGTTTTAATAATTCATCTTTGCTAATGCTTTTTAAATTAAAGCTAACTTGCTGTCCGTCGAAAAACGCTAATTTTATATCTACCGCTTCAATAAATTCGTCATGAACTACTACATGCATACCTAAACCAATTGCTTTTTTGGCTAAGGCTTGACCAATTCTTCCAATGCCGATAATTCCTAAAGTTTTTCCAGATAATTCTATTCCTTTAGCGTAAGCTTTTTTAAGCTCTTTGAATTTTGAGTCGCCTTCTAATGGCATTTCACGGTTTGCTTTATTTAACTGTCTGGCTCCAGTTAACATATGTGCAATCACCAATTCGGCTACACTTTCTGATGATGCGGCTGGCGTATTAATTACTTTAACACCTTTACTTTTTGCAAATTCTACATCTATATTGTCTAAGCCAACTCCACCACGGCCAATAAGCTTTAGGTTTGGGCAAGCTTCAATTAAATCCTTTCGAACTTTAGTTGCGCTTCGCACTAGTAGTACATCAACGCTATTTTGATTGATGTAATTAGCTAGTTGCTCTTGTGCTACTGTGGTTTGTATTACTTCGTGTCCGTTTTTTTCTAATAATTCTACACCACTAGGAGAAACACCGTCATTTGCTAATATTTTCATTCTAATTTTTTTTAATATATTTTAACTCTAATTATGTATTTATTAAGCTTGTTTTTCAAGTTCTTGCATGGCATCTACAACTACCTGTACACTTTCTAATGGTAGAGCATTATACATAGAAGCTCTGTAGCCACCAACGCTTCGGTGACCATTTAAACCGTTTACTCCAGCTTCAGCTAACATCGAGTTAAATTTTTCTTTTAAGCTTTCATCAGTTAGATTAAAAGTAGCATTCATCATCGAGCGATCTTCTTTTGCTGCAAAACCAGTAAACAATAGATTTCTATCAATTTCAGCATAAATAGCTTCGGCTTTAGCTTTATTTTTTTGTTCAATAGCTTTTACACCACCTTGTTCTTTCAACCATTCTAAAGTTAACATAGATACATATACCGAAAATACAGGTGGGGTATTAAACATGCTATCTTTTCCTAAATGCACCTGATAGTCTAACATAGAAGGAATTTTTCGATTTACTTTTCCTAAACAAGACTTTTTAATAGCTACAAGAGTCGCTCCTGCTGGTCCCATGTTTTTTTGTGCACCTGCATAAATTACATCAAAATAAGAAAAGTCAATTTCTCTAGAAAAAATGTCGCTACTCATATCGCAAACTACAGGAGCTTTAACTTTTGGAAAATGCTTCATTTGAGTTCCGAAAATTGTATTATTACTCGTACAGTGAAAATAATCAATATCACTCGGCAGACTATATTCTTTAGGGATGTAATTGTAATTTTTATCTTTAGAAGAAGCAACCACATCTACATCACCAAGTAAACTTGCTTCTTTAATAGCTTTAGCAGACCAAGTTCCTGTATCTAAATAAGCTGCTTTATTTTGCATTAAATTATAGGCAGACATTAAAAATTGTAAACTTGCTCCACCTTGCAAAAACAAAATTTGATATTCATCTTTTGGAAGTTTTAAATGTTCTAAAGCTAAATTTTGTGCTTTTTCCATTACTTCAACAAAAGCCTTACTTCGGTGAGATATTTCTAAAACCGATAAACCAGAATGATCTAAATCTAATACGGCTTGAGATGCTTTTTGAAATACCTCTTGCGGAAGAATACAAGGTCCCGCACTAAAATTATGTTTCTTCATAGAAATTGATTTCTTAATTTGAAATGTAAATATAATTTTTTTGAAAGCCCAAAGCTAAAATTTTCAATGATAATAATTTACTTTTTCTATTTTTAAGAATTCTTTTCAACAATATGATCTATTTAGGTTAATGTAAGTTGAATAATGTTTTCTGATTTTAAGATGTAACAAATTAGTAAATTGTATTACTAACTAGACAGAACTATTTTTTGTGAATAAATCTACCCAAAAAGAATTTGTTGAAAAACTAGAAGCTAACCAAAACATTGTGCATAAAATATGTCGCATATATGCTAATGGTGATGCTGCTCACAAAGATTTATTCCAAGAGATTAGCATACAATTATGGAAGGCTTATCCTAAATTTAGAGGAGATGCTAAATTTAGCACTTGGATGTATAGAGTTGCTTTAAACACGGCAATAACCTTATACAGGAAGCAAAAAAGAAGGGTGAAAACTCAAGAGTGGGATCAATTTGCTTTTAAAATTAAAGCAGAAGAGTATGATGATACCACCGAGCAAAACCTAAAGTTGATGTATCAGGCCATAAAAGAATTAAATGACATTGATAAAGCATTAGTATTTCTGTATTTAGAAGACAAAAATTATTCAGAAATATCTGAAACCCTAGGTATTTCTGAAGTAAATGCAAGAGTGAAAATGAATAGAGTGAAGAAAAAGTTGAAAGAACTGTTAAGTATTAGCTAGATGGATGAGTTAGATATATTAAAAAAAGATTGGAAAAAGCAGGAAGCCAATATTCCTAAATTTCAAGCAGATGAAATTTGTGATATGCTCAAAAAGCGTTCTTCATCTTTAGTGAAATGGATTTTTATTGTGAGCTTATTGGAGTTTGGTTTTTGGATTGGACTTGAAATATTTAGTAGTCTACAAGGTTATAACGAAATTTTTGTTGAAGCTGGCATAGAACTGCTTTATCAAGTAATTATGATTGTAAATTATGCGGTAATACTAGGTTTTATAGCTATTTTCTTTTACAATTATCAAAAAATTAAAATTACCGATGATGCCAAGCGTCTCATGAAAAAAATACTGATTACTCGAAAAACAGTAAAGTGTTACGTTTGGTTCAATATCATCTATTTTGCCGTAACCTTTATTCTCATGAATTACTTTGTAATTTCTAACATGGAAGGTTTTGAAGAAGTAAATATGAGTGTTTTTATTGGTGTAATGTTTGGAATTATGGTTATTTTCATAGGAATCATCTGGCTTTTTTACCGATTAATTTATGGCTTTTTAACCCGAAAACTTTATAAAAACTATAAAGAGCTTCAAAACTTAGAATTGGAATAATCTTTAAATACTATAAATATGAAAATAAAATTTACCCTGCTCATTGGTTTGTTGCTGAGTGTATTTACATTAGAAGCACAAGAATTAGAATCGAGTTTATTGTGGAAAGTCTCTGGAAACGGATTAACAACTGATTCTTACTTATTTGGAACCTTACATGCTACATGTAAGACACAACTTAAACCAAGGGTTTTGAAAGCTTTAAATGAAACTGAACAATTAGCTTTAGAGATTGATCTTTCTGATGCAGGTATGCAAATGAAAATGATGAATATGATGTATCTAAAAGACAATAAGCAAATAATGGATTATGTAGATGAAGAAGACCAAGCTGCTGTAAAAACTTTTTTTGCTGAAAACATTAAGACACTTAGCTTTGAAATGCTGAATAGATTTAAACCTTTTGCTATTAGTAGTATGCTAATTCCTAACTATTTAGATTGCACAATGCCGCAAGCTTATGATATGATGTTGATGCAACAAGCATTAATGAAAGAGATGGAAGTTATTGGTTTAGAAACGGTTGAAGATCAAATGGCTATTTTTGATAATATTCCTATCGAAGAGCAAATTGCAGATTTAGTGAAAACCGCAAAAGATACCACCAATTTTTACGAAAGACAATTTGACCAATTGGTTGAAGCTTACGATAACGAAAACTTAAATAACCTTGAAGCTTCTTATAAAGAAGATGAGAGCTATATAGCTAATTATAATGATGAAATGCTAGACCAACGTAACAAAAATTGGATACCTATTATTGAGAAAATGTGCAAAGAAAAACCAAGTTTTATAGGTTTTGGAGCACTTCATTTAGTGGGAGAAAATGGAGTAATTCAATTACTCAGGGACAAAGGCTACACCGTTGAAGCCGTTATGCCGGAATAATATTAAAATCTTTACTTTTAAAAATAAAAAACAGCCTATTAAATTTTAATAGGCTGTTTTTTAGACATATATATGAAGTTATATTAACTTATACTTCAATAGTAGTCAAACTTTAAATTAAACCAATACGAAATTAATTTAAAGCTGATTTAATTCGTTTAAAAGCTTCCTTAATATCAGCTTCACTAGCTGCATATGAAATTCTAATACAGTTAGGATTTCCAAAAGCTTCGCCAGTAACGGTAGCTACATTTGCTTCTTCTAATAAAAACAAGCTAAAGTCTGATGCATTTTCAATTTTATGTTTTCCAATAGTTTTTCCGAAGAAATCACTAACGTTAGGAAACACATAAAAAGCACCTTCCGGAACATTAGACGAAAATCCATCAATTTCTTCCACTAAATCTAAGACTAATTTTCTTCGCTTTTCAAACTCATCTATCATAAATTGAATTTTTGAAATTGGCGCGTCTAGTGCAGCTATTACAGCTTGTTGTGCAATACAGTTAGCACCGCTAGTCACTTGTCCTTGTAATTTCGTGCAGGCTTTAGCAATATATTCTGGTGCACCAATGTAACCAATTCGCCATCCTGTCATAGAAAAAGCTTTTGAAACTCCGTTAACTGTTACAGTTCGTTCTTTCATAAAGTCAACCTGAGCCATAGAAAAATGCTCACTAGAAAAGTTAATGTGTTCGTATATTTCGTCGCTTACTACAATAATATCAGGATGTTGTTTTAAAACTTCAGCTAAAGCACGTAATTCCTTTTCGCTATACACCGAGCCGGATGGATTACAAGGCGAGCTATACCAAAGCATTTTAGTTTTGGGAGTTATGGCTTGCTTAAGTTGTTCTGCTGTCATTTTAAAATCAGTTTCTAAAGTGGTAGAAACTTCAACAGCTTTTGCTCCTGTAAGTTGAACGATGTCTCGATAACTTACCCAATAAGGACAAGGTAAAATTACTTCATCATCTGGATCTAAAATGGCATTTGCAATATTGTAAAGAGATTGTTTAGCCCCTGTAGACACAACAATTTGAGATAATTGATAATCTAAGTTATTATCTCGCTTAAACTTTCTTTGAATGCTTTCTTTTAGGGCAACATAACCATCAACTGGCGTATACGAATGGTAGTTTTCATCAATCGCTTTTTTTGCAGCTTCTTTAATAAAGTCTGGCGTATTGAAATCTGGCTCTCCTAAACTAAGACCAATTATATCTTTCCCTTGACTTTTTAATTCTCTTGCTTTAGCAGCCATAGCTAAAGTTGCAGAAGTTTGAAGACTGTTTACTTTAGTAGAAAGTTTATTCATTTTTTAAGCTAATTTTGGTTTAGAACCTAATTCTTTAAGGTAGTTAAAATGTGAAATTATTGCTTCTCTGGTACTTTTGTATTCAAAATAAGGCAGATTGTATTCTTGCGCAGTTTCTTTAACAATTTCCCTGATTTTATTGTAATGTATATGACTAATATTCGGGAAAATATGGTGTTCTACCTGGTGATTCAATCCACCGGTAAACCATCCTACAAATTTATTTTTAACAGAGAAATTAGCTGTTGTAAATAATTGATGCGTAATCCAGGCGTGATCAAATTTTAAATCTTTAGTAGGAATTGGCATTAATGTATTTTCAGTAACATGAGCTAATTGAAAAACAACACTCAATATAAGTCCAGCCGTAAAGTGCATAGCTAAAAACCCAATAATCACCATCCACCAAGTAAGTTCAGTAAATAGGATAGGAGTTACAATCCACAAAGCAATATAAACTATTTTGCTAATTACAACCGTGCTCCATTGCTTAAATGCACTTGGAAGCTTACCGTAAGATAATTTTTGTTTTAAATATTTTCTAGATTGTCTAAAATCTGTAGTAATTGCCCAATTCAGTGTCAGCAAGCCATACAAAAAGAAAGAATAGATATGTTGAAAGCGATGAAATTTTCTCCACTTGGCTTCAGGAGTAAACCGTACAATTTGGCCAACGCTAATATCTTCATCATGTCCGTGAACGTTTGTGTAGGTATGATGCAAAACATTATGTTGTACTTTCCAGTTATACACATTTCCAGCTAAAATATAAATACTGCCTCCCATGATTTTGTTTACCCATTTCTTTTTAGAATAGGTTCCATGGTTACCATCGTGCATAATATTCATACCAACGCCAGCCATGCCAACGCCCATAATTATTGCCATTATTAACTTTACCCAAGGAGCAAATGGAGTAAACAAGATGACAAAATAAGGTAAAAAGAAAAGAGAAAACATCACTACTGTTTTGAGATGTAGTTTCCAGTTTCCTGTTTTTTCAATTTTGTTGGTTTTAAAGTAAGTGTTTACTCGTTTATTAAGCGTTCGAATAAATTCTTTGGAATCTGTTCTTGAGAAGCGGATGGGACTGGCCATAAATATAAATTACAATCGCATCAAAAATAGTAGATAAACAACAAATACCATATTTTTTAATCATAAAGTTTAGCCTAGAATAACAGTTTCGTATTTTTGAAAAAAAATAAATTGAAAGAAATACTGCAATACTTCCCAGATTTGACTGAACATCAAGTCAATCAATTTGAAAAAATAGCGGAACTTTATAAAGATTGGAATCAGAAAATTAATGTAGTTTCTCGAAAAGATATCGATGAAATTTATACACGCCATGTATTACATGCCTTAGCCATTGGTAAAATAAATCCTTTTTTACCCAACACTACAATTCTAGATGTGGGAACAGGTGGTGGTTTTCCTGGTATTCCATTAGCCATCCTTTTTCCAGAATGTCAATTTACTTTAGTTGATAGTATCGGTAAAAAAATTAAAGTAGTTGATGAAGTTGTTGAAGGTTTGGGTTTAGAAAATGTAACTTCTATTAATAATCGAGTTGAGAACATAAAGGGACAATTTGAATTTATTGTTAGTAGAGCAGTAGCTGCCATGCCTACGTTTACCCATTGGGTAAAAGGCAAAATAGATAGCACTTCTCGACACGAAAGAAGAAACGGAATTTTATACCTAAAAGGTGGTGATTTAACCGAAGAACTGTCTCCTTACACCAATGTAGAGATCTTTAATTTAAGTGATTATTTTGAAGATGATTTTTTTGATACCAAAAAACTAGTCTACTTACCCCGAAAGAAATAGAAATGGAAGAGCAAAAAGCAAAACCTAATAGGAAGGACTGGATCAAAAAAAATTGGAGTAACATTCTATTTGTAATTTTAATTATACTGTTTATCATTCCACAAACACGTTTCCATCTTCAAGTTACCATAAATCAATTATTTTCCTTTAGTCCTTCAATTGAAAGTGAAAATGATTTAAAAAAATTAGAAAACTACAATTGGCAATTAATTAATCAAGATGGAAAATCTGTAAACTTAAATGCTTCCAAAGGTAGAGTAACACTCATAAATTTCTGGGCTTCATGGTGTGGACCTTGTGTTGCAGAAATGCCGAGTCTTCAAAAAGCATATAATCAACATAAAGATAAAGTAGATTTCTATTTTGTGGCAAGGGATGAAGCTAAGCTAGTTGAAGCTTTTTTAAAAAAGGAAAAATATAACGTACCCGTTTATTACGAAAAGCAAAATCCACCAAACTTATTAAAAGGCAAACAATTACCCACAACTTACTTAATTGATAAAAATGGCAATATTTGGATAGAAAAAACAGGGGCTGCAGACTGGAATTCTGATAAAATAAACGATTTAATTATAAAATTAACAAGGGAATAGCCCACTTATCATAAAATACAATTACAAAGATTTGCTATATTTGCCTGCTAAATCTTACGTATGGGAATGATGAACAAGAATACAGTTTTAGGTTATGCAACCTTAATAATGATTATTGTTGGTGTAGGTTTAATTGTTCTTGGCGCTACGCGATATAGCGAAGTAGCAGGCTGGGGCTTTGCATCCGTTGGAATAGGATTTTTTGCTATTGCATGGGTTTTTAATGCCCTAAAAGGAAGAATGTAAAATCAATGTGGCAGATATAAAAGTTTTTCGTCTATCGGAAATAGGTAAAAGCCTTCAAAACATGATTGAGAAACATTATCAATCAGGTTTTTGGATTAAAGCTGAAATATCTAAACTTAATTATTACCCCAAAACAGGACATTGTTTTCCAGATTTAGTAGAACGGAAAAATGGGAAAATAAAAGCGCAAATGCGTTCCATCATTTGGTCTACTCACTACCAAAAAATCAATAAACAGTTTATCGAAATTGCCAAAACACCACTAGAAGATGGAATGAATATTCTATTTCGTGGTAAATTGAGCTACCATCAAACCTATGGCTTTTCTATTCAAATTTTAAGAATAGACCCTGAGTTTACCTTAGGTGAATTAGCGGTGGAAAAAGAAAAATGCATTAAGCAACTTCAACAAGAAAATTTATTTCACCATAATAAACGCTTTGCAACTCCTTTATTGGTTAAACGTTTAGCCATTATTTCTTACAATACAAGTAAGGGTTATGCAGACTTTTTGAATATTATACAGCAGTACAAAAGTAAATTCAATTTAAATTATCAACTTTTTCCATCTTTACTCCAGGGCGATCAAGCCGAAAAACAACTTATTGAGCAACTGCAAAACATTCAATCTAGGGAAAAAGCATTCGATGCCGTTTGCATTATCCGAGGTGGTGGAGGAGAAGTAGGCATGAATTGTTACAACAGTTACGATGTTGCTAAAACGCTTGCAAATATGAGTTTACCTGTTTATACAGGGATTGGGCATTCTACAAACGAAACAGTATGCGAACTTATCGCTTTTAAAAATTGCATTACGCCAACAGATTTGGCTTATGAAATTATTGAAAAGTTTAAAGATTACGATTTACGAATTAAAACTGCTACTCAAAATCTGTTGCAATCCAGCAGGTCGATATTTGTAGATGATGCAAGTTATTTAAAAAGCCTATCGAAAAACATTCAGAAAAAGGTTCACAATTTGATTCGATTTCAAAATAAAAACTTAGAAGATGTAAGCCTAAAACATACTTCTGCAAGCCGTAGAATCTTACAACAAAAGAAAAATCAATTACAACAAATTAAATACCGTATTAAAAAGCAACCTTTAAGTTCACTACTAGCAGAGCAGCAAAATATGGCACACCAGCAGCGTTTATTACAAATTTTTTCAAATCGTTTGTTGAAAACGAAACAGCATAAATTAGAAAGCCAAGAGCAGCGTATTAAATATTTATCTCCTGAGCATATCTTACAACGTGGATATTCCTTAATTTTGAAAGAAGGAAAAATTTTGTCTAATCCAAATGAACTGAAAAAGGGAGATCAAATTGAAAACTTGACCAGACATGGTAAAATTACCAGCGAAGTTTTAAAAATTAATGAAACTAAAAAAAATGAAGTATAATCAGGCATTAGAAGAGTTAGAACAAATTGTTGAAGAAATTGAAAATGAAGAAATTTCGGTAGATGATTTAGCTAAGAAAGTGAAACGAGCTTCCCAGTTAATTGAAGCTTGCAAAGGCATTTTATCTAAAACTGAAGCAGACGTAGAGAAGATTTTAAAAGATTTGGAAGAAGATTAAAAGCAATTTAAATAATTAATATTAATTTCAACCTATAAAAAAAGCCGTTTCAATAGAAACGGCTTTTTTATATCTAACTAAATTACTTGCTAGATGTTAGCAAATAATTTATGCATTTTCTCTTCTTCTTCTTTTGCTAATTCTTGATCTACTAAAATACGACCACTGTGTTCGTCTGTCATAATTTTACGTCTAGAAGCAATTTCCATTTGTACTTGTGGTGGAATGGTAAAGAATGAACCGCCAGCTGCTCCACGCTCAATAGTTACAACTGCTAAACCGTTTTTTACATTTCTACGAATACGCTCGTATGCTTTTACCAAACGCTCTTCGATGTCTTTTTTAAGTTTTTTAGCTTTTTCAGCAAGAGCATCTTCTTCTTTTTGTGTATCTTTTAAAATGCCATCAAGTTCTGATTTTTTATGCTCTAAGTGATTTGTACGTTCGTCTAACTTCGCTTTGTTTTCTTCAATTACTTGATTTTTATGCTCAATTTTAGCACCAAATTCACGAATATGCTTTTCAGCTAATTCAATTTCTAATTCTTGGTATTCAATCTCCTTGCTTAAAGAATCAAATTCTCTGTTATTACGAACATTATCTTGTTGTTCTTTGTATTTTTTGATGCGAGCGTTTGCTTCATCAATAAAAATACGCTTTTCTTTAATTCCGGTTTCTAATTCTTCAACATCGGTATGAAGCTTTTCAACACGTTTGGTTAAACCTTCAACTTCTGCATCTAAATCTTCTACTTCTAGAGGTAATTCACCACGCATATTTCTAATTTCATCAATGCGAGAATCTACGAGTTGTAAATCATACAATGCTCTTAACTTTTCTTCGATGCTAACCTCTTTTTTCTTTGCCATAATCAACTATATTGAATTGGGTTGGTATTAATTTCTGATAAAACGATTGCAAAATTAGGGAATTTTTCTGTAAGTAAAGCATATAATAATGCTTTTGTATGCTGTTCACTTTCATAATGACCTACATCGGCTAATAGAATCTTATTTTCGGCTTGATAAAAGTCGTGATACTTTAAATCTGCTGTTACATAAGCATCGGCTTTTGCAGCTTTTGCATTAGCAATTGCAAAGGCTCCACTGCCACCTAAAACAGCTACTTTTTGAATGGGTTTTCCTAAAAATTTAGAATGCCGAATACATGGTGTACCAAAAGTGTCTTTTAAAAGCTGAATGAATTCATTTTCTGTAAATTCTTGATTTAAATTCCCCAGCATTCCTATCCCGCGATCCTGATTAATATTATCTAGAGTTTCAACTTCATAAGCTACTTCTTCATAAGGATGATGTTGATGCAAAGCCGAAAGTACTTTATGTTTTAAATGCGCGTCGTAGGTAATATTTATCTGTGTTTCTTTTTCATGATGCAATTTTCCTTTTTCTCCAACTTGCGGATTGGAATCTTCATTCCCTAAAAAAGTTCCTTCGCCTTCTAGCGTAAAACTACAATTGGAATAATTACCAATATTTCCTGCTCCTGCTTTAAATAATTCATTTTTTAATGAAATGGCATTTTCTGTAGGAACATAAGTGGTTAGCTTTTGAATGGTCTGAGATTTTGGCAACAGGATAGAAGTGTTTTTTAGTCCAAGTTTTTTAGCTATTTGGTAGTTTACGCCTTTAGGGTGATTATCTAAGGCTGTGTGAATAGCAAAAATGGCTATATTATGCTGTATAGCTTTAATTACGGTTCGTTGAACATAATCTTTCCCCGTTAATTTTTTTAAACCTTTAAAGATGATAGGATGAAAAGCAACAATGCAGTTGCATTTTTTAGCCAATGCTTCATCAATACTAGCTTCTAAACAATCTAAGCTTACTAAAATACCGGTTACTTCTTGTTGGGAATCGCCAACTAAAAGACCAACATTATCAAAGTCTTCTGCGTAATGCGAAGGAGCAAATTCTTCTAAATAAGAGATAACTTCTTGTAGAATCATGAATTATTATTTGAATTCATAAATATAAAAATTATACTTTCGTAGTAATGAAAATACTTAGAAAAATACTACTTCCTTTTTCATGGATTTATGCTTTCATACTTCATTTAAGAAATAAAGCTTACGATAAAAATTGGCTAAAGTCTACTGCCTTTCAACTTCCTGTAATGGCTGTAGGGAATTTAAGTATGGGTGGAACAGGAAAATCGCCTGCAATTGAATATTTAGTGCGTTTACTTAACAATACTTATAAAGTAGCAAGCCTAAGTCGTGGTTATGGCAGAAAAACATCGGGTTTTAAAATGGTTCACACAGAGGATATAGCTGAAGAAGTAGGAGATGAGCCTTTACAGTTTAAAAATAAATTTCCTGAAATAAATGTAGCTGTAGACGAAAAACGGGTTAATGGAATTCGGCAACTTATTGAATTAAAAAATCCAGATGTTATTTTATTAGATGATGCTTTTCAGCATCGACAAGTTAAACCTGGCTTTCAAATTTTACTGAGTACTTATAAAGATTTGTACGCAAACGATTCGGTTTTACCTGCTGGTAATTTAAGAGAACCAAAGTCTGGAGCAAAAAGAGCTGATGTAATTATCATTACAAAATGTCCTGAAAATTTATCTGTTGAAGCACAAAACAAGATTAAAAATAAATTAAAGCTTTTAGCGCATCAGCAATTATTTTTTGCTTACATCGCATATCAAAAAAAAGCCATTTCGCTTCAAGACAGCAAATCTTTACACGAATTACAGAATTATTCGCTTGTAACAGGCATCGCCAATCCTACATCGTTAGTAGATCACTTAGAAAAAATCAATGCACCCAAAAAACACTTCAAGTTTAAGGAACACCATAATTTTACAAAAGATGAAATAGAAATGTTGAATCAAGAA
>CBFIGU010000071.1:0-13260 GCA_965662165.1 Psychroflexus sp. | reverse complement strand
AAAGAACTGGTCAACATCTACAAGCATGATTTGGTCGATTCCAAAAACTTGCTGACCACCATACAACTCTTTAAAGACTTCTAATTCCAGAAGTCGTAATTCACGATAGGTTATGATTAAGAAGTTACCACAGCCACAAGCTGGGTCAAGAAATTTTAAACTTCCGAGTTTTTGATGAAATTCTTTGAGTTTGTTTTTATTGCCTTTAACCTTTTTAAATTCTCCTTGAAGTTCGTCAAGAAAAAGCGGTTTTATCAGTTTGAGAATATTCTTTTCAGATGTGTAGTGCGCTCCAAGGTTTCTGCGTTCTTCGGGATTCATTACACTTTGGAACATACTACCGAAAATCGCAGGCGAAATTTTACCCCAATCCAATGAGCTACATTCTAAAAGAATTTCACGCATTCTTGAATTGAATGAAGCAATAGGTAAAGGCTCTTCAAAGAGTTTTCCGTTTACATATGGAAATGCAGCTAAATGTTCATCAAGGTTTTTGAGTCGTTTGTCAGTAGGTGTATTTAAGACTTGAAAATATTGTGCCAACCAAGCTCCGAGGTCGCTGCCGTCTTCATTGGTTTTTACTTCTATAAACTCTTTGAAGGTATCTTTTTCAAAAATACCTGTGTCGTCTGCAAACAAGCAAAAAAGTAACCTTACCAAGAAAACTTCTAAAGGATGTCCTTCATAACCACTTTCTTCTAATTGGTCGTGAAGCTTTCCCATTAGTTCGGCAGCTTTGATATTTACAGGGTCTTCATCCTTGAAAGTCCGTTTTTGATAACCTGCAATAAATCCAAAAAGCTTAATGTTTTTGTGGAAGTCTTTTATTTCAAACTCATATTCCTTTTTGTCGTCAAGGTCATACAATTTGAAGTTTTCAAAGTCAGAAACCAAAACATATTTTGGTAATTCATGCTCTTTGATTCCATGAAAATAGTCAGTGGCTTGCTCAAAAGCAGCGTCAAGATTTTTCCCTTTTGATTTGTGTTCTACAAGCAGAGTTCCTTTCCAAAAAAGGTCAATGAAACCTTGTTTGTTGTTTAGCTTTTTAACTGGTTCTTCAAATGTGGCAAGTCGCCTTCTGGAAATACCGAATACATTAAAAAAGTCATTCCAAAACGTGTCTTTTTCAGCACGTTCTCTGCTTTCACCTTCCCATTCTTTTGTGAATTTTAAGGCTCGGTCTTTTATTTCATTCCAACTTAATGCCATTATTTAATATCGTTTTTTCCGCATGCACGCCAACTCTCAATATATCTTTAAAACTAAACATTATTCTTTATTCAACACAGAATATAATTATAAAATATAAAAAGCAGATGTGTTTAAGATGAGTACTTTGTATTTTAATTTAGTTTTTCTAAAAGCCCATTTAATATTTCATTTCTTCCAAACTTTTTATCAGCTTGTTGGGCTATAGCATATTGAGAACATATCAATAATAGGAAGATGTTCAGAATATATTGATGTTTCATTAGTACGTTTTGTTTAAGTACGAATTAAAGCTCAGCATGTTACTTGTAATCATGAGAAAGTATTTAACTAAAAAAGTATTTTCCAAACTAGAGTAAATTCAGCTTGTACAATAACTTTGTTTTGGTGTTAATTTTATTTATTCATTTATTTTTTCGTAATCTACACTTGCTTTCGCTATTCCATTTGGATTAGGGTCTAAGTAAAGTTCAAAGCCTTTTAAAAGTTTTACTTTTTTCAACTCACCTTCTTGAATAGTAATTTCTTCAATGATTTTTTGAGCTTGTTGTACTCTAATCGTGAATTCTCTTTTCCCAATATTTCTTATCAGTGCGTAACAATCTTCTTCAAAATAGGGATTAACTGTTGCATCTTGACCAGGCCCTTTACCCGTCATAATCATACTTTGAGATGGTTCTAGAACAAACTCTGTTTGTGCTTGCACTTCAAATTGTGTCAAAAATAGTAGAGCAATTAAAAGAATGAATGTTTTCATAAAGTAATTGTTTAAAATTAATTTGTTATCAAATTTAAAGATAAGTGTAATCTTATTGGTTTGCATATGTTTACATACTTTTTATTACTGTTTTTAGTTTAAAAGCTAAGTTGAATATCTTTTTAGTTGTCTAAATTATCGGTTTTACAGACATTTTTAAAAGATTTATTTTTTGCATCTTAGTTATTCCATAATTGTCAAGTGTAATTGGTATAAACCTTACTAAGATTATATTTATTTATAATTTTCAGAAAATACACTTTTTGTAAAATAGAGTATATTTATAGCTGAATTATCAGCATCAAAATACATCTAGTTATGAAGAACTCAAGATTAATTTTAGGTCTTATAATCCTTTTGCTCACTCCAACACTTCAAGCGCAAACTCCTTATCATGATTATCTTTCAAAACGAGACTCGATAACAGACATTGGTTTTTCAAAAAAACTATATGAAAAAGCTAAACAAGGAGATGCAAATGCTCAATTTGTTTTAGGGCATCATTACGATGAAGGTTATTACGTTGAAGGAGTTGATCCATTTAACCCTTTAAGTCCAAACGATACAGATGTTATTATAGAACAAGATGAAAAAAAGGCTTTTGAATGGTATTTAAAGGCAGCCCAACAAGGTTTAGTATTTGCACAATATGAAGTGGCAGAAATGTTATCTGATCCTATTTTTGAAATTTACACCGATGCTTATACTGCTTCTGAAGCCCAACTTTTAGCTGAAGACTTTTATAAAAAAGCAGCTGCTCAAAACTGTCCTTTTTCCATCCAAAAAGTTTGTAACTATTCTGAAAACCCCGATAATTCTTTAGAATGTTTTATAAAATCTGCTGAAATGGGAAACCCAAAAGCAAAATTTAGACTTGCTGAAGTTTACGCTAATGGTTTATTAGATTATAATTCTGGAAGCTATGCTATACAGCCAAATACCAATGAAGCTGTACGTGTCTTGACGGAAATAGCAGAATCTGAATTTTACAATGAAATTGAAAAAGGTGATGCTTGGGAAGTTTTGGGTGATAATTACTTTTATAGAAAAAATATAAACGATTATTCTATCTATGATAGGCCTATTTTACAGATAGATTTAGAATTAGAGCAAGATTATGAAAAGGCTTTTTATTATTATAAAAAAATAGTTGATTTTGAGAAATATCTTGATAATGTAGAACCTGATTATTTCTACAAACTTGGACTTTGTTATTTAAATGGTTACGGTGTAAAACAATCTAAAAGAAAAGCTAGAAGCTTGATTAAAGAAGCTGCACAATATTTTCACCCTGAAGCACAAGAACTTTGGGATAACCGAAAAAATTGGTAAACTTTTTTAGACAAGTGAACCAAAATATTGCGGACTTCGATAAAAATTATAATCTAATATCTTCTATAAGTTTGATATATTGTTTTATAGGTTGATTAATTCTTTCGCATCATTATTTATCTAAACCAAAGTTTAATCCTAAGAAAAAAGTACGTGGACGAATAGGACCATAAATATAACCTGCGTCTCTTTCAGCTCCAACATCAAAATCTTCTTGATAGCTATCAAATAGGTTTTGAATGCCACCAAATAACTCTACTTTATAATTTTTATCTAAATTAAAAGTGTAGGCAACTTTAATATTGTTTTCAAAAAAACTGGGTGTAGTTTCAATAATAGTTTGCTCAGTTTCTGGGTCAATTACACGAGCAACATCCATTGAACCTGTAATTACTCCAGAATAAGAAAGAGTCCAAGCAGCAGTAGGATTATACATGATTGAAAAATAACCATACGCATTGGGAGTTCTTAATAATCGGTCTGTTGTGGTTGCTTGCAGATTGCTTGATGGTGATTCTGGAGCCCAAAGTTCTTCATTAGAATCATATAAAGCGGATTGTAGCGTTGCACCAGATTGTAAAACAAAGTTACTCCCAAATGCAATATTTGCTTCTAAATTTACACCAGAAACAGTTGCACCATCTCCGTTTCGCTTGTTTATAACGGCTACTCCGCTAGGCAGTTGCTCTTGGTTAGCGAATATAAATGGATTGTTAAGATGGGTATAAAAACCTTCTAACACAAAATTCATTTGGTTTTCGCCCACAAATTGGTCGTAGTTTAGAGATAAGGATGCACTGTTAGATCTTTCTACTTCTAAATCTGGACCTAAACGTATAAAACGAGCTGCACCACCGACAGTTTCAATATGTAAATCTTCATCAAATGCTTGTGGTCCTCTGTAACCTTGTGCAAACGACCCACGAAGTTTAAGGTTTTCTTTGATGCTATACATTGCAGTAAATCGTGGAACCAAGACATTTATAGTTTGATTATTTTCGAAATTATCTGCTTCTAAATCGTAGTTTCCAGAAATATTAAGCTGATCGAATCGCCCACCGACTAAAAAGCTTAGTTTTTCAATAAGCTTAATTTCTAGTTCTGCAAATGTACCCCAGGTACCCACTCTTTGGTCAATTAATCTTCCGTAACCAGGCATTTCATCAGTTACTTTATTAAAAATAAATTCTGAGCCAGCCGTTAAAGTAAGCTTAGAATTCATAAAGTAGTTGTATTGCAAACCACTAACTGTAGAAATATCTTCAGAATTTCCGTAAGCGTTAATTGCCAGTACATCGTCTGGAGTTAGTGTGTCACCTTCTTCAATTACTCTACCGCCACCGCCGTAGTAACTGTCTCTAACCACATGCTGTAAAGAACCATAAAGATTAAGCCTATGTTTATAATCTTTACTCATGTATTCATAAGAAAGATTAGAACTGATAATATCGTGTTCCAACTGCTCAGTAATATCAGTTTGATGAGGAAATAAATCGAATTTGTTCCCTCCTCTTCTAAATTCATTAATAAAGTAAGCTCCGAGTTTCAGTTTATTTCTTTCGTTCACGTAATAATAGGCATCTAAACCGAAAGTGTTATTTTTAAGAGAAACTATTTCAGAAAAACCATCAGCATTTGCATCCCAATGATCTCTGTTTCGGTTGAAACCAAAAAAGGTAATTCCTTTATCTAAATCTTCTGAGACTACAGCACCGTTAAAGTTCATAGTTCTATCTGAAGCTTCGCCATTAATGAGAGCTTGATTAAATCCAACTTCAAACGTATTTTCTATGGGATCTTTAGTGATAATGTTTATAGTACCTGCAATTGCATTTCCTCCATACATTACAGAACCACCACCTCTAACTACTTCTATCCGGTCTACCATATTAGATGGAAGCATTTCTAATCCATAAACACCAGCCAAAGCAGAAAATACAGGTCGGCTATTGATTAATATTTGCGAGTAAGCACCATCAAGACCATTCATTCTTAATTGTGTAAAACCACAATTTTGACAATTGTTTTCTACTCGTAAACCAGGTGAAAAACTTAAACCATCAGCAATATTGAGCGACTGTGTGGTTTCAAAAATTTTAGAATCTACTGCACTTACAATAATGGGAGACTTATACTTTTCTACTCTATTTCGAGTACCCGTTATCATTACTTCACTTAGATTCAGAACATCTTCTTGAAGTGTAAAGTCAAGTTTTAAGTCTTCTCCAGCTTTTAAGTCAACTTTGCGCTCGATTGTTCTGTAGCCAACAAAACTGACCAACAATCGATAACTTCCCTGTTCTAGATTTTTAATTGAATAACTTCCGTCTTCACTAGTCATACTTCCAACTCCTAAGATTGGGATGGAGACATCTGCGCTAATTATGGGTCCATTTTTATCGGTTACTTTCCCTGAAATACTTGCCGTTTGAGCATAAAACATACTGTAACAGAACAGTAATATAAAAAGTAGAATGTATTTATTATTGAATTTTTTCATTAGTCAATATAATTTTTTTATATGCAAAAATAAAATATTAGTCTTATCTAAAATATATTTTAGCCATATATTATATTTATTTTTTGGATAATCATATCTTACTAATATTTATCCAATATAAATTGATCTTACAGTAAGAAATTTCTACTCGTATTTTGAGTCTAGCTAAAAGAAAAAGTAATACAGCTACACTTTTAGTATTTAAGAATTGAAGCCGAAAGAATTATACCAACAAAAACAATCAGTTATTCTAATTTTATTTAAATGGTATGATTCTGAAATTGAGAACTAACGGGTAAAAAAGGAATTGGACTTAGCAAAAGTTAAAGTGAATAGATAAGCTTTTTATAGATTTACAATTCCTCCCTTTGTTATGATTTTGTACAAATAATAATTCTTATATAATTGAGAAAAACACTAATTCATCCAAGTTTCAATGGTATTAGCATTAACAAATTTTTCTCCATTAAAAATGCAGATTCCCTGCCAAGTAGTAAACCAGAGTTGTCCTTTTTGATCTTCAAAAATACTCAACACCAAATTAGAAGTTAACCCGTCTTCGCTGGTATATAAAGTAAATTCATCTCCACTATATTTATAAACTCCTACATTTTCTACACTAAACCAAATATTTCCTTTCTTATCTTCTAAGAAGCTTCCTGTTTCATTACCCTGAATTTGTCCATTTTTTGTGAAATGAGTGAAACTACTTCCATTGTAAAGGCTTGCCCCACCAAAATATGAGCTAATCCAAATATTACCTTTTTGATCTAAAAGTGCTGCACTAGAATTATTGTCAATGAGTCCATTTTTTGTTGTAAACTGTGTAAAGCTTCCATTGCTGTATTTAAAGATACCATGACCGTCTTTGCTAATCCATAAGTTGCCATCATAGTCTTCTAAAATACTACTCACCCGATTTTTTGCATATATGGGTTTTGGATTTTCAACACTAGATTTAGGCAAAGGAAAAGGAGTAAATTTTTTTCCATCAAAAGAACTTAAACCTTCAACAGTTCCAACCCAAATAAGTCCATTTTTATCGATGGCTAGACTCCAAATCTCAAAATCTTCACCAGGCAAACCTTCATTTTTAGAAAATAATGTAAAAACTTTACCATCATATTTAAGAAGTCCATTTGCAGTACCAAACCAAATATTTCCTTGTTGATCTTCTTCAATATTTATAACCCTTAATTTTGATTTACTTAATGGAATTTTCATTTTTTCTAGTTTATTTCCATCATAGCGAATAATACCTTCCCCGTTTGTAGCAAACCAATAGTTGCCATTCGTATCTTGGTAAATCTTTCTTACAAATTCCCTAACCATTCCATTTAAATTGGTATGTATTTGTGGAAAAGTAGTTACGACAGCATTCTTTTGAAAAATTAAAGGTTGGGTTTGTTCTTGTTGTTCTGGTAGAGAATTATTTTGTTTGGTATCCTTTTCTTTTTGTCCTGTACAAGCTAAAATTTGTAAGATTAATAATAATAGAAAAGAATTTTTAAAGCTTGTGGTCTTCATGATTATTTAATTTGATTGTAAAGTTGTTTTGTTGTACCATTCTCAGGGGTATTCTAAAATTTGGAAACTAATTATTTAGCAAAAAGAATGCTTTTTAAATGAATGTTCTAAACTTACAAAAATTAATGAAGCATTGGTATTGAATTTTCTATGTAGTTGATTCATCATCAATATAATTATTTTTTTGATACATGCTAGATGATACCATGAATCTACTTTAGGTATTCAGGAAAATCTAAGGATTCTAATCCAAACATAATTGGCATAAAAAAGTAAACCAAAAGTGTAATGATTAATATGGAAATTACATTCATTAAAAATCCTTTTTTAGCCATATCGGCAACCTTTAAATAGCCTGACCCAAAAACAATGGCATTAGGCGGTGTAGCAACAGGCAACATAAAAGCACAAGACGCAGAAAGTGTAACTGCAATCATAATTAAAAATGGATGCATATTAAAGCTTAAAGCTACAGGAGATAAAATAGGTAATAGCATGGCTGTGGTGGCTAAGTTAGATGTTACTTCTGTAAGGAAGTTAACCAAAGCTGCAACAATAAGCACAAACAAAATAATGCTTACACCTTCAAAAACGGTAATTTTACTTGCAATCCAATTGGCGAGTCCAGTCTGAGTAAATCCTTTAGCTAGTGCCATACCTCCACCAAATAATATAATGATTCCCCATGGGATTTTCACTGCTTCTTTCCAAGTTAATAGTTTTTTCCCAGCTGCTTGTTTAGATGGAATTAAAAACAATAAAATAGCAGCTGCAATAGCAATTATAGTATCGTCTATAGCAGGAATCATTTTTTGTATCAAGCTTCTAAAAATCCATCCCAAGGCCGCAAGTAAGAATACAAATCCGACCATTTTCTCTTCATAAGAAACTTTACCTAGTTTTTTAATCATGGTTTTTATTTGTCCTTTTTCACCAGAAAATTGAATTCCTTTTAAGCGAAAAGCAAAATGAGTTAAGTATTTCCAACAAATCAATAATAGAATTATAGAAATTGGTAAAGCAAATAACATCCACTCAAAGAAGCCTAATTTAATATCGTAAATATTTTCTAAGACACCCGCTAAAACTAAGTTAGGCGGAGTTCCTATTAAAGTGGCAACACCTCCAATTGAAGCGCTATAAGCAATAGACAACATTAAAGCTTTAGAAAAATGATTAACATGCTCGGAAGCACCACTATTTTGATCTCCTATTTGGTTAGCAATAGCAATAGCAATGGGAAGCATCATTACAGTTGTAGCTGTATTAGAAATCCACATGGATAAAAAGGCAGTAGCAATCATAAAACCAAGTATTAAGAATGATGCTTTAGAACCTAGTGCTTTTATAATGTGAAGAGCTATTCGCTTATGTAAATTCCACCGTTCTATGGCGACCGCTAAAATAAAACCTCCTAAATATAGAAAAACAAATTTATGCCCATATTGTGCGGTAGTTTCAGATAAGTTTAAAACTCCAAATAAAGGAAATAAAATTATAGGAAGTAAAGCTGTAACTGCAATAGGAACTACTTCAAAAACCCACCAAATCGCCATCCATATGGTAATACCTAGGAGCATAAAACCTTCTTTACTTAAACCATCAGGTGTTTCTATACCTTGAAACAACAAAAAAACTAAAGGTCCTAAAAGCTTTAATAAGAATGGTTTAAACTTTTCCACAGGCTTATTTTTTCAATATTTTTTTTGATACTCCATCTACTTTTACAATGTATATTCCAGTAGCTAGATCTGAAACATCGATAGCATTAGTTGAACTTGCATAAGTATTTCTTCCACATAAAACTACCCTACCTTGAATATCATTAATAGTATAATTAAAGTCTTTTAATCGCTTGTGTTGTATAAATAATTTATTTTGAACTGGGTTTGGATAGATTTTGAACTCATCGTTCAAATTAAATTCTTGAGAAGACAATGTTGTCGATAAAATAAACGGTAATGCATCATTGGCCATTTGTTGTGCGTTATGACCTATTCCTTCTACTTGATGCAATTCCCATGTAAAGCTAGCATTTAAATTTTGTGCTTCTTCTTGACTCTTAGTGAAAAAATACTGTCCTCGTTCTAAACGATGGATACCTTGTTGATTATCTACTACTGTATTTCTTCTTAAACCTGGTGCATTTGGGTTATTATCATCTTCACCTAAATGAACTATTATTTTTTTTGAAAAAGCAGCAATTAACTCATCACTTGGTAACTCTCCATTCCATATTCCGTAAGGAAATGAAACAGAATTTTCTGGCACTGTATACCAACCCGCATTAGAACAAACTGCAATATCTAAAAGGCTATTGGGCATATATAACACAAAACGGTGTAAGAATTGTGCTCCTCCAGAATGACCCCATGCATTATAGGCTAGTTGTGTTCCATTAATATCGTTTTTTATGTAATTGAAAATGGGGTCTATATTAGAAAAAGTCCATTCTTCTTGAGCATTGAGAGTTGATGTACTAGGATTGTCGCCATCATCAAAAATATTTGCCATTAAATAATTGTCTCCTAATCCTGGATAATGAGTATCTGAAAATTCTGGAGCAAACACCATAAAACCATTAGCATTTGCCATATTAACCCAATAATCTCTATAGTCTTCTCCATTGCGACTAGCACCATGAAACGAAAAAACAATAGGCATGGTACTGATTTCTCCATTTGGAATGTGATAAAACACTTCAATAGGTTGATTGCTTAATACTCCAGTAGGTGTATAAATAAAAGACCCTGTTGAATTTGCATTCAAATTTTGAGCGTGGTTACTTAATGAAATAAAAAAAACAAAAAATATGATGGCTTTTAATTTCATTTACAACGCAATATGCAATATTAATTCAACCTGATTAATAGGCTCACCCAGAGAAGGGTCTAATCTAGAATAAGATGCTTGTATTTTTAATGCATTTTCGTAAAAATACTTTGAAACACCAAAGGTAGTAGCTGTTGTTTCCGTTAAGACAGAACCCGCATAAGTATCGAATTCTGGCATGCTACTTTCATATCGAGCATCAAAACTTATTCCGCTTTTGGTTAAGTATCCCAATTGAATATTGTAACTATCGCCTAAAGCTAAGAATTCACTAATTTGCTGTGGAGAAAGAATTTGTGTTGCTGCTGGATCAGTATAAATTACATCAATATTGGTTGCTGATGTGTTTGCGTATTCTGCTAAAAATGAAAAACCTTTATACTTTAAAAGTAAATCTGCGTACAATTGACGATAATCTGGCAAGTTATTAGTTCCACTTTCATCATAAAGTAAAAATTCGCCATGACCTTCGCCTGTTGCACTACTAGCTCCGTTATTTTGACTGCCGGCTAAACCTATAAGCATTTTCAGCTTATCTTCTCTTTTTAAATCTACACTGGTAATTTCATTCCCCGCTTTAAAAAAACCTAGGGGATAAAAATCTAAACGTCCACCGACTTTCATTCCACCAATGTCACTATCTCTAGAGTCCTCTCCAAAAGAATTTCTACCATCGCCAGAAGTTATTGCTGCCATAGGTGCTATACCCATAGTTTCTCCTAATTTAAATTTAGATTCTACAAAGACACCAAATTCTCGACCCGTTCTTGATAAACTCTGACTAAGAAAACTTCTGTTTACAAACTGTAAGCGGTCTTCTCTGTAAAGCATTTCTCTATTATTAACAAAAGTCTGCTTTTGTCCAAAGGAAATCTTTACTTCTTTTATGGGTTGATAAGCCATCCAAGCATCCATTAACGGGTTGGATAAACTAAAATCTAGCTGTACAAAAAAGGAAACTTTTTCTTGTAAAGCAGCACCATCAAACTGTAAGAATGTACGTTTAGAACTAAATTGATTAACATCTTCAAAACCATCTTGCATTTCTCTAAAATAACCAGGTTGTACAAAGCCTGTTAAATTAAAAAGATAGTTTCCTTCATTAAAGGAAAAGTTTAACCCGCTACCAAGATTATAGTTAGCAAAGTTTCTTTGAGCTTCTGTTTCTGAACCTGGGTCTTCTTCTACATATTCATCTTGAGCAAATAAAGAAGTGGTTAATGCCATACAAAAGGCTAATGTGATGAATTGAGCTTTATTTATATTGATTAATCGTTTCATATCGATTTTGTTTTAATAGGCTTAGTTTAATAATCTATAAATGGGTAAAATATCGTCTTTTTCTGTTTTTAAAACTCCAAAACTTACAAAGCTATTAGGTGCTTCAGGTTCAAGAATTTCACTTACAAGATTTGCCCTTCGCTGATTCATCATAATTAATGCATCACCTTTTGCAAAACTTCTATTTTCTTTTATTAAATCTACTTCTACAGTTTGTAATTTCATTTTCTCATAGCGAATAGGCTTTTTGCTGTAGTTTGTCACTTTATACTTTTCAACTGCATAACTTTGATCTTGATCTAAATACTGAATCTCAACCCCCAAGGCTTTAAGTTTATTAATCAGTTTGACTTGATGAGCTTCAATAATATAAGCTTTGGGTCTTGACCTTGTTATCTTTGCTTCTGCTTTCCAAGCATCGCGAACAGTCATTTCGTATTTTACATATTCATTTGCATTGATATCTATAAACTGAACTGAATCTTTATAAATTCCACGCTTATATTCAACAACAATTTTGTTGTTTTGAGCTGTCGCATTTTTAATTTCATCTTTTACCAACTGCATATTTTCTGCAGCGGTTTGTAAATAAGAAATTGCAATTAAAAAACTAGAGTGAATTCTTCTCTTAAAGGAAGTTTTACCCAAAGCTACCCCACGAATTTCTATTAATGTTGAAACAGCATTGGTTAATGCGTTATTGGTTGCACTAGACCTAGAGCTTATTGAACCTTGGTTAATATGAATGTCTCCATAATGTTTACGCGTAGAAATATAAGGATGGTGTTTGTAATTATTTTCATCTAAAACGGTTCTCGCATTTTCTACAAAGACACCTTCGGTTAATTCACGCATATTTTTGGGTATATTTAGATTACCACTGTATAAAAACATAGCATCATACATATTGGTTAATCCAAATTCTCCCATTCTGGCATAATCTCTTCGATAAGGTCTATATTCGTGAAAATCTACAGCAACTTCAGGGTTAAAAGCAGAATATGCCTTTTTTAAAATTACCGTCTCTTGTGCCATTAATTTTGTTTGATCTCTGTTTAAATCCAATCCATTGGCTGCATATCGATTATTTTTTAGATAACCATCGATATTTGCCATAGGAACTACTGCTAAGTCTACATGCTCTAAAATATCAACATAATTTTCATCGTTTAATAAACGATGCATTAAATACAACATAGATTCTGTACTGGCTGGTTCGTTACCATGTAAGCCACCTTGCATCCATACTTTAATTTTTTCTTTACCATTTGGCAAAGTCAATTTTAACATTGGAATTGGCTTTCCTTTTTGACTTGAACCAATAAAAGACATCGAAATTTTATCAGGATGATTTTCAACTAAATTATTTAGAAAATTGAGCAATTCTTTATAATCTGTGTAACCTCTTTTCTTTTTGAGTGCTGGAGTTACTTCTGCCACAGCATCTTCTGGATCTGGAAAGAATTTTTCTGTGATTTTTTTAGATTGTGGACTAAACTGAGCTACAGCAGAAAAACCAAAGAGAATAAATAGGATAATAACTAGCTTTTTCATCTTAAAAGGATAAGGTTAAAATTAGTCTGAAAAGTGTTTCATCGCCTGGCAAAGCTTCTGATTGGTTATCGAAAATTCCAAATTCACCAGCAGTAATATACGTATAAGAAGCCTGGATTTTTGCACCATAACTTCTACTTAAATACTTGCTAAGACCAATGGTATAGTGGTCTGGTCTGTTGAAAAAAGTAGCATTGTTCAGAAAGGAATTCGTATCAGCATTAATGTGAGTATACCGTGCATCAACAGAATAACCATTCTTGAA
>CBFIGU010000070.1:0-13311 GCA_965662165.1 Psychroflexus sp. | reverse complement strand
GTTGCGGGTGCAACAGTAACTTCACCTGTATCATCACTTGTAATATTTAATACTACGTCTGTTGATGGTTCAGCATCTAAAACAACAGTAAAAGTGGCTGTACCACCAGATTCTGTTGTATTACCTGAAACTATACCTAAAGTTATTCCTGGTGAAGCTGGACCTGAAGATTCTCCAATCCATGCTCCTGGATCAAAATCAGCAGGTGCTGTTCTTGGGCTATTTGTATGATTTGTACATCCAGAGACTGTTGAATCAGCCCAAATGTTCCATTCAGATTCATCCCATGGATTGCTTCCTGTTGTTACGCTTGCTATTCTCTCAGCTCTTCCATCTTCAAATTCGTGACACGTACCTGAACCGTCAGTACCGGGAACACCAAAGATGTCTACTATATTACCTAAATTGTCTATTAAAGCAATATTATCGTCACCATTACTATCTGTTGGCCCACCACCATTCATATCAATTACAGTTCCAGAGAAACTTGGAAAAGTAGAACTAAATGTTGAAGAATTTGTAGCAAATATTATGAATCCATTAGCTGGTATAGTACCTGACAAAGATTCATCTGTTTGTGGGCTTGAATTATCATTTGTCCACCTTCTCAGCCCCCAAGAGCTTAAATTAACAGGTGAACTTCCAAGATTATATAATTCTACATATCTTGCTCCAGCTGCATTATTTGGATCAGCAATTTCTGTAATAATAACTTGCCCGAAACTCAAACTCATCCCTAAAAAGACAAGCATAACTGCTAACATTAATTTAAAATAATTTTTCTTCATCTTTAAATAAAATTTAGGTTCCAAAAATAATGAATTTTAATGAGTTAAGGTTTAGGCTAAGTTATGCTTATGTTAATATAAGATATTATAATACTGTTTTTAAAAGAAAGGAAAATGAAGATGATGGATTGAAACGTAGAATTAAGACAGAAAAGAGGAAAAGACAGAGAAGACAGAGAAGACAGAAAAAAAAAAGACAAAAAGACAGAAAAGAGGAAAAGACGAAAGGATTAAAGGACGAAAGGACTGAAAAGATGAAGGGACGAAAAAGACGTCACTGTCCTTCTCTAGGATTACATCCAGATTTTTGTATCTTTCATTTTTAAAATAGTTTTATGCGTTTAAAGTATTTTCTACTATTCATATTTTGTGTAAGCCTTGTAAATATGGGTTTTTCTCAACAAAAACAAGCTTACCAACTCTACAAAGCCAATGGTAAAAAGACCAAGTATAAGCGCATGCTTAAAAAAATTCCTAAAGCCGATGTGGTTTTGTTTGGCGAGTTTCATAACAACCCCATTAGTCATTGGCTTCAATTGGAATTAATTCGGGATTTACACCAGAATGAAGTTCAGTTGAGTTTAGGTGCCGAAATGTTTGAAGCCGATAATCAGGAAGCTTTAAATAATTACCTTTCTTCAGCAATAGATCAAAAAGCTTTTAAAGAAGAAGTGCGATTATGGCCCAACTATTCAACTGATTATGCTCCTTTAGTCGAATTTGCCAAAAAATATCAAATCGCATTTACAGCTAGTAATATCCCAAGAAGGTATGCTAGCAAAGTTTATAAGGAAGGTGGTTTTTCAGCTTTAGACGAATTAACAAAAGAAGAGAAAAATTGGATGGCTCCGCTACCCATTCCTTTTGATATTGAATTGGAAACTTATCAAAATATGCTAGAAATGATGGGCAGTCACGCAACCGAAGATATCGTAAAAGCTCAAGCCATTAAAGATGCTAGCATGGCTCACTTTATTTTGCAAAACAAAGAAGAAAACAAGCTCTTTGTACATTTTAATGGTTCTTACCACTCTAATTATTACGAAGGCATTTATTGGTATTTAAAAACTTATCAAGAAAACATAGAAATCATTACCATTACCACAGTTGAACAAGATGATATAAGTCAATTAGAAGAAATCCACACAAATGCAGCTGATTATATAATTTGTGTTCCTTCTACAATGACAAAAACTTATTAAGATGGAAAACTTGAAGGTCGCTATCCTACAAGCTGATTTAGCTTGGGAAAATCCAGAAAAAAATATTGATTATTTCACTAAAGAAATAATGCTTTTACCCGAAACAGTAGATTTAATTGTACTTCCTGAAATGTTCACTACGGGTTTTAGCATGAATGCTGAACCGCTAGCCGAGCCTATAAAAGGCAAAAGTTTATCTTGGATGCAAGAGATGGCAAAAACTAAAAATGCTTGTATTACAGGAAGTTTAATTATTGAAAATGATGGAAAATACTACAACCGCTTATATTGGGTTTTCCCAGATTATACTTACCAAAGCTATGACAAAAAACACTTGTTTACTTTAGCTAAAGAAGAAAAAACCTATTCAGCTGGTGTTCAAAAACTAATAGTTCACTACAAAGGCTGGAAATTTTGTCCATTGATTTGTTATGATTTACGTTTCCCAGTTTGGGCAAGAAATACAGAAGACTACGATGTATTACTTTACGTTGCTAATTGGCCAAAAATGAGAACTGCAGCTTGGGATGCGCTTTTAAAAGCAAGAGCTATTGAAAATATGGCCTATTGTGTTGGTGTAAATCGAGTGGGAAAAGATGGCAACGACTATCCGTATGTGGGTCATTCTGCTGTTTATGATGCTTTAGGAAATTTATTAACCAAAAGCGATTACCACGAAAAAGCATTTACCGAATTACATGAATTAAATTATAATGAACTTCAGAAAGTGAGAAATAAACTGGGTTTTCTAAAAGATCGAGACACTTTTCAATTTAAATAATTAAAAACTTTAAACTAATTAGTTAGGCAGGTTAATTACATGCGAATCGTCCCAATTGGCTCTTACTTTAACGGGGTTTATACTGTAATCTACTTTTTCGGGTTGAATCTTTTTTAGGTAATCTCCCGAATCCCATTTTCCATTTTGGTTATCATCATAAATTACTCTTATAAAATATTCAGCAGGCTCAACATATTGAAATTGAAAAATTTGAGCATTTTCTGAAGACTGCTCATACTTTACTTTGTCTTGTTTATTGATAAGCTGAACTAAAATAGGATATGTTTTAATATTCTGAAGCGTAAGTACTAAATTACCGTAATCTGAATATTTTTTAGTTTTTACTTTTATACTTAGAGTGTCGTTCACTTCTTCAAAAAAGCTGGTTACTCCACCAGGTAAGACTTGTAGCTCGTAAGTTTTGTCTTCTTCTTTTTCAAATTGCACTTGAATTTCATTTTCAAACGGATCTAAATCTACATTAAAATCGACCGCAATAGAATCTTTTGTATTTAGTAAATACATACTATCTTTTTCAAATTTAGATAGTGGAACATTGGCTGAAATTTTAATAGGATTATCGTAATAAATTGAACCTTTAGGACCATAAACGATTTGAAGCGAATCTGGTTTTTCTAATTCTTTTGGATACAATTTTAAGGTGTCTAATTGCTTTTCATTTCTAAAAACAAACCTAAGTGAATCTACATCTACAAAGGGTTTATACCAATAATTTAGTGTGTCAGTTTCTTTTTCTTTTACAATTTGATATTTAAAATCTTCAGGTTTTTTATCAATCAATTCAATAGCAAAATCGTCTTTATTGAGTTTACCCCGATAGCCGAAGATTATTTTATTCAAATTATCTTGGCTAGGACGCTCGGAATCAAATTTTACTGCTTCTTTAAAAACCTGTAACTCGAAGGTTTTTTCATGATCTCTTGGAAGTACGATTGTATCTTGTAAAAAACCAATTTCATCTTGTGCTGCTTCAAATTTGTAATTATTATTCTGATCAGAAATAGCTACTAATTTATATTGTCCCGCTTTCATGTTTTCTAACTGAAAAGTGTTAGTTGAATCTTGGGTGTAAGAAATATAAGTTGGTAAATCTCGGAAAACAACCGAATCTGAATAAGTACTATCTATTTCATATAACATAACCGATATAAACTCATCTGAAACTCGTTTGGCTGGCTGAAATAATTTCCCGTTAATAGAGAGTGAATCTAAGTAGCTACCTGTAGAAAATACATATTTATAAAATGGGAAAGTGTTGCCTTCATTATGATCTTCTATACTCGTTCCGAAATTAATGGTGTAGGTAGTTTCTTTTTGAAGCGAATCTGGATTAAATTGAATAGAGATGTATTTTGAAGCTAAACCTAATGGCATAATTTCGGGTCTTGGCTCAATAGGTGGTGAAAATATAATTTGGTTTCTAGGGTTTTTCAGTTTTATAAATTCGTCAAAACTAATGCGTAACTCTTCAGCTTCAAATAAATTTGAATAATTTGGTGGTCGTTCAGTGAGTATTTTAGGTGGTTCTTCGTCAATAGGTCCGCCATCTGGTCTTCCGCGTTGAGCGCAGGCATAAACCAAAAGTGAAACCAATAGAATGACAAAAAATTGACGTAATTTCATTAATTTATAATATCAAAACCTGTATACGGCACTAAAACTTCAGGAACTTTTATTCCTTCTGGAGTTTGGTAATTTTCTAAAATACCTGCTAAGACTCTTGGTAATGCTAAAGCACTTCCGTTAAGCGTATGCACTAGATGCTTTTTCTTGTCTTTTGTTTTATAACGAATTTTTAAGCGATTAGCTTGAAAAGTTTCAAAATTTGAAACCGAAGATATTTCTAACCAACGATCTTGAGCAGTCGAGAATACTTCAAAATCGTAGGTAAGTGCTGAAGTAAAGCCTAAATCTCCACCACATAAACGTAAAACACGATAAGGAAGTTTTAACTCGCGTAAAATTTCCTTTACATGTTCAACCATTTCATCTAGCACTTTATAAGATTCTTCTGGTTTTACCACATTTACAATTTCAACTTTGTCAAATTGGTGTAATCGATTTAAACCGCGAACATGTGCGCCATAGGATCCCGCTTCTCTTCTAAAACAAGGTGTGTAACCTGTACATTTTATAGGCAGTTGGTCTTCCGTAAGCATATCGTCTCTAAAAATATTAGTAACAGGAACTTCAGCCGTAGGAATTAAATATAAATCGTCTTCTGTAACATGATACATTTGCCCTTCTTTGTCTGGCAGTTGTCCCGTACCAAAACCAGAAGCAGCATTTACTAAATGCGGAACTTGGTATTCTGTATAACCAGCTTGTGTATTTTTATCTAAGAAATACGTAATTAAAGCCCGTTGTAATCTAGCACCTTTGCCTTTGTAAACAGGAAATCCGGCACCCGTTATTTTATTACCTAATTCAAAATCGATAATGTCGTATTTTTTGGCAAGCTCCCAATGTGGCAAAGCTTTTTTATCTAAAACAGGAACTTCGCCTTCGCTAAAAATTTCTTCATTATCTTCTTCAGAATTTCCAGCAGGAACAGATGGATGCGGGATATTAGGTATACTATGTAACAACTCGTCTAGCGCTTTGCTTACTTTTTCCATCTCTGCTGAAATGGTCTTACTTTCAGCTTTTATGCTTCCTGTCTTTTCTTTGAGAATATTTGCTTTTTTCTGCTCACCGCTTTTAAAAAGCATTCCAATTTCTTTAGAAAGCTGATTAGATTCAGCCAACAATTGGTCTAATTGGGTTTGCATACTTCTGCGTTGTTCGTCTAATTGAAGAACTTCTGGTAAAACTTTTGAAGCATCAAAATTTCTTTTTTGTAAGGCTTCTTGGTATGCAGCTAAGTGCTGTTTTATATTTTTAACTTCTAACATGCGGAAAATCCTTTGGCATAAATGAAGCGCAAAGTTAACAAAAGCATTTTGTTTGAAGATGTATTTTGTGTAGCTAAAAACTAGCTTGTTGTAAGATTAGGATTCAAAATTACTTGCAATGGCTTTGGCCGTTTCAGCTAACTGAGTTTGATTCATTTCAACTTTATGCTGAAAAGTCATTTCTTTCATGTCGTTTAACGGAATTAAATGAACATGAACGTGAGGCACTTCTAATCCTACCACAGCCATTCCAACACGTTTGCAAGCTATTGTTTTTTCTAAAGCGTGTGCTACTTTTTTAGAAAACTTCATAAGTTGAAGGTAGGTTTCTTCATCTAAATCGAATATTTTATTGACTTCCTTTTTAGGAATGCACAAAGTGTGTCCATTTGCATTCGGGTTTACATCTAAAAAAGCTAAAAAATCTTTATTTTCTGCAACTTTATGTGCAGGTATTTCTCCGTTTACGATTTTAGTGAAAAGTGTTGGCATAGTTTTAAAAGTTTGTGAGTATTCCTAAATTAAATACAGTTTGATTAATATCTTTTATGGTATACTTAGATTCTGCAAATAAGAATAAGTTATTTGAAATGGCATAACGCAAGCCACCGCCTAAATTAGCACCCAATCCTGATTCTTGCAATTGAAAGAAGTCAATCTCGTTAGAATCAAAACCTTCTACATCGTTATTCACTTCTGTATAATTAAAACCAGCTAAGGCATAAATTTCTAGGTTTTTAATGTAAATATCAAAAGTGTAATGCACATCTGCATTAAATAAAATCATGTTGGTGGTTGCTTCTGTAAATTGATTTCCATCGATGCTTAATTCTTGTTCTTTAGGTAAAAAAGCAACTACTTCTGGCACAAAAGAAAAGTTTTCGTTAGCTATAATCACACCGCGTAATCCAATTCCTATGGTTTCGATTTCTGTTCCATAAACGGTACTTACACCCAACTGATTTTGGGTATAACCTATACTTGAAATTAAAATGAATATTCCTAACATTATTTTTTTCATATCCTAAATTTAAAAGTGAAAATTTGTTCCTACTCCTATGGCTGTGTAGTCTGGAAAACGAGCATCGGTGTACATATTTTGATAATATACAAAAAATGAAAAACGATTGGCATAAAAACCGATTTCAGGCTGATAGTAAACACCACCATCCACATCATCTAATCCAATAGCGTATCCTAAATCTAAACCAAAATAAACTTTCGAATTAAAATTGAATCTGCCCGTTCCACCAAAACGAAAAAAACCTGCATCGGGCAATGCTATATTTAAAGATAAACTAGATAAAGATTCTTCTCCATTAAAATTAATATATCCACCTGTTATGCCAAGCTCTATAACCTCAGCTACATTAATAAAATAATAATTAAAATCTATTCCGTAAACCAAATTTACGGAGTCGTTAATGTCTTCTGTAGGGATCCCTAAATGTACACTAGCTTCTAAGCCATTGTAGTTTTGTGCTTTTATGGCATTACTCGATAATAAGCAAAAACAACATAAAATGAAAATTTGGAGTGGCTTCATAAATTTATTTTTCTTCAACTAAATCGTATCCTAAATCCTTTCCTTTTTTTACTCTTGGTAAACCTTCCTTCATCCAAACTGGTTGCGGCTCGTCTTTTAAATAATGATCAAAAAACTGCATCATTCGTATAGATAAATCTTGCTTATTTTTCATTTTTCTAAGGTTATGCGCTTCGTTGTTATAAACCAATAACCAAGCTGGCTTTTGAAGTCTTCTTAAGCCCATAAAAAATTCTATTCCTTGGTAGTAAGGTACTGCGCCATCTGCATCGTTATGCATAATTAAAACTGGTGTTGTAATATCTGGCACTCCAAATAAAGGCGAATTTTTTAAATACAAGTCTGTATTTTCCCATAAGTTACCGCCAATTCTACTTTGTGTACGTTCGTATTGAAACTGTCTACTTAAACCCGAAGCCCAGCGTATTCCGCCGTAAGCAGAAGTCATATTACTAACTGGCGCTCCACTTCCTGCAGCTGCAAACTTATCGGTTTTAGTAATGAGATGTGCTACTTGATAACCACCCCAAGATTGACCTTGAATTGCCAGTTTTTCTGAATCTACGTAAGGTAATTTTTCCATGGCTTCAACTCCAGATAAAATACAATTTTCTGCACTACCGCCAGGCTCGCCTTCTTGATAAACAATATCTGGGACAAAAACTAAATATCCATTACTAACCAAGTAGCTCATGTTTACAATTGATGCACTAGGTTGTGGCGAAATATACCGGTGTAGATTATCACTTCTTTTTTCGTAGAAATAAGTAATCATTGGGTATTTTTTACTTTCGTCGAAATTTTCTGGTTTGTAAAGTAACCCTTGTAATTCCGTTCCATCGTAAGCCGTCCAACTCACTAACTCAACACTTCCCCACAAAAAGTCTTTTTGTTGTGGATTGGCATCTGTAATTTGACTGTAATTGTTGTTGGTATTTAAAACATAAACATCAGGATAGTTTTTGAAATCTTGTTTTCTAAAAACTAATTTCTCAGCTTCTTCTGCTTTTTCAATTCCAATTAAAGCATGTGGCGCTTCATTAATTATAGCTTGTAAATTGCCTTCATTACTAAGACTGTACAAACCGTCTTTTTTATTGAATTTACCAAAAGATGTAATCAACAACTCATCTTGGTAATAAGAAACCAAGCTTCTATCTTGAGGGTCTAATCGAAGTGTTCTGTAGATGGTAGAACTTGTTCTCCCATTGGTTAATTTTTCTGGTTTTACTTCCCCTTTCAAATCAAGTTTCCAAACGTCAAACTCATCATAGACTAATGCTTTTCCACTTTTTGTAAAACCGCCAAAACCATAAGGTCTAGGTTCGCTTGGCGTATCATTTTCTTCATCAAAAAAGTTTACTTCTACATCGTGACTTAACTTTATTTTTTCCTGATTTTCTAGGTCTAAACTCCACCAATTTTGATCGTTTACATTATAATATAACGCATATTTTCCATTTGGTCCTAAATAAGGTCGTTGTGCTAAAGCTTCTAAGGCTTCAAAGGTTTTGCCATTTTCTGAATTGACAACAAGCCAATCTCTTAACCAGGGATAACTCCAAGATCGCTTTAATCGATAGGGCTCGTTGCTGTAAGCTAATAACCATTTTTGCTGTTTATCTACGTCAAAAACAATACCTTCTAAGCTGGGGTCTTGTAGATTTACAATTTGACTTTCATTGATATTAAAATATGAAATAAAAGCTTCATTTTCTAATTGCTTAGCTCTTGCTTTTTGCTCAGGCTGAATACGTTGATCTTTATAGGTCCACACATCTACATCAGGAATTTCTTCATCTAACATGGTCGTGTCTATACTGTATTCTAAAATGGGTTTGGTATGAAAATATAATCGTTCTTCATTTTCAGAAAAGCTTGGCGATTGGTAAGTACTTACTTGCCAATTATCGCGTAAATTCATGCCTAAAGTGTCTGTAATTTGAGCAATAATTTGTTGGTTAAACAATAACAGCTCATATTGTAATGAATCAACTTCAGCAGAATCCTTTGCAGCAAAATAAGCTAAATTTTTACCTGACTTTGAAGCACTTAGTTTTTTATATCGGTAGTAAGTTGTATCGATTACTTCTTCTTTTAAATTAGCAATATCGTACTTATAAACACCAAGCGCTGGTTTTTTCTTCCCTTGAGATTTTGAAAAATAGAAATAGTTTGCTCTCTTCGCTAATTCAATTTCATCTACTTGAAAAATACTGTCTTTTTGATTGGTACTTAAGTTATAAACTATTGCATAATCTGCTTTTTCATTAAGCGATTTTGCTTTGGATTGATCTTCATTCTTTTTCTTGTTTTTCTTTTTCTTCTTTTTAGCTTTTTTTGAAGCTTCATCCTTTTTAGACTTAGCTTTTTCATCTTTATATTTTTCTACCACCACCCAAGCATCAGCTTCTTCTGGTATATAGAATTTTTTTACACGAGTAATACTGTCTACAATTTCTTGTTGCTCAACACTAAAAATTTTAAAAATTGGTTTTGATTGTTTGTCCTTCTTAACTTCTCTTTTTTTCTGTGAACGAATACTATCGTACGCCGGTTGTTGCATAAAAACAATGTATTTTTCATCGTGCGTAATTTTAGCATTACTACCATTAAAAAATTGTTCAGAAAAACCCGAAGACAATAAATCAATTTGCAAATAACCATCTCCCCTTTCGGTAGTGGTTTTTATTTCATTGAGTAAAATAGTTCCAGATTTACTAATTTGGGTCGAAGAAATGCGTTTCCACAAATCATAATCATCATGCGAAATGGATTTTTTTTCTTGTGAAAATCCGATGAAACATAAGCTAAAAAAGAATACAAAATACTTCATATTAATGGGCTATTAATTCGTTTATACTGTTTTGATCTGCTTTTTGTTTTAATTGTGCTACTTCTTTAGCAAGCGCATTGGGAACAATTAATGAAAGAACATAGTGTTTAATTTTCCAAGATTGTTCTTCATAAATCAATACTCCAGAACCTCTGCAAACTCCTAAATGATCTGAATTTAAGACTTCATCAAACCAGGCCAATTTCCTATTAGCACTAAATTCAATATTTCGTTGAATAGGAATAAATTTCCATGCTGGAGCAGTATTGAAATGTGGTTTTGCAAAACGTTTAAATTCAATTACAGACCATCGTTCGCTGGCATCTGTTCCTATAAAATAAGCATCTTCTGCAAAGCTTGCAAAATAGTTTTCAAATTCAGCATTTGCAGCGGCTGCATGCCAATTATTTAGCAATTGCTCAACATCTTCATGTTGCGCAAAAGTAGAATGACTTATAAAAGTTAGGAATAAAAAATAGATGAATTTTAACTTCATAATTAGTTCAAATCAGGCATTTCTATAAAAGCTTCATTCAATTGAATGTTTAGGTTGTAAAAATCTACAGGCACTTCGTTAGCGGTTTCAATTAAGTCTTCATAATTAATTTGCTGCTTTTTGCTAAGCTGGTTCACTACATTAACTTTACTATGTAAAACTTTAATTCTAGACTCTATAGCTTTAGTTTGAAATGGCTTTGGAACCGTTTTCATTAAAGAATCACTTACTCTTAAAACACTCGGAATGTTAGAAATTAAATCCTTTACATTATAATCTTTCATTCGTTGTATTTCACTTTGCATAGCGGTATAAAGCATCCAATTTTCTGTTGCCTTTTCTGCTTCTGGGCTTAACTTAATTTCTTTTTGTGGGTAACTCAACTTTAAATTCATTATAGAATCTTGCCCCTCTGATTTAGTGGTTTTATTTTCAATAGTGTTTTGATCTCCACTATTACAAGCAGTTGTAACTGTAAGAATGAAAGCGAAAAACAAAAAATTTTGATGCTTTAGCAATGAACACATAAAAACAATTTTTAGCGAATTTAAAACATTCTTAAAACTTTTATCACAAAACATTCTAAATTAAGTATTAAGCTTAATTTACTACTAAATTTTATCAATTCTGCAAAAATGACTTGCATAATCTGTACTTTTGCGAAAATTTGATTTTCATGAAACCAAAGATTTTAATTATTGGAGCTTGCGGGCAAATTGGTAGCGAACTTTGCTTAAACTTAAGAGAAAAACATGGCGCAGATCAAGTTATAGCTAGCGACATTAGAGAAGGAAATCAAAATTTATTAGACTCAGGCCCTTTTGAAATTCTCGACGCTACAAATTATGATGCCTTAGAAGATTTGGTTTTACATTATGATGTTGATGAAATTTACTTAATGGCTGCCATGCTTAGCGGTACTGCAGAAAAGTTCCCAATGAAGGCATGGAGTTTAAACATGAATACGCTTTTTAATGTACTTCAATTAGCAAAAGACAAAAAAATAAGTAAAATATTTTGGCCATCGAGCATAGCTGTTTTTGGACCAAGCACACCTAAAAACGATACTCCACAGCAAACCATCATGGAGCCTTCTACAGTTTACGGTATAAGTAAACAAACAGGAGAACGTTGGTGCGATTATTACCATAAACGTTATGGTGTAGATGTAAGGAGTATTCGCTATCCTGGGTTAATAAGCTACAAAACTCCGCCAGGTGGTGGAACAACAGATTATGCAATTGAAATTTTTCATGAAGCTTTAAAAGAAAAAAAATATACCTGTTTTTTAAGTGAAGATACCGCATTACCTATGATGTATATGGATGATGCTATAAAAGCTACTATAGACATTATGGAAGCACCTAGCGAATCAATTAAAATTCGCTCTTCTTATAATTTAGGTGGTATTAGCTTCACACCTAAAGAAATTGCAAGTGCTATTAAAAAGCAAATACCTGATTTTACAATTAATTACGAACCCGATTTTAGACAAGCCATTGCAGATTCATGGCCAAGTAGCATAAATGATGCTAATGCAAAAAAAGATTGGAATTGGAGCCATAAATTTGAACTACAAGATATTGTAAATAAAATGATTACGGGTATTAAAAATGAAATCTTATCCAACTGACATTTGTCATTGTGACCACTAGGTAGTTTTTCAATATTTGTATTGTAAAATAAATACCTAAGATCATGAAACCTACAGTTCCCGTATCAAAAATAATGACTAAAAACTTAGTCAAATTAAATGTGGAAGACTCGCTAACTAAAGCAGAATCTTTATTTAAAAAACATAAAATAAGACATATTCCTGTTGTTGAAGGAAGCAAAATAATTGGTATGCTTAGTTATACTGATTTACTAAGAATTTCTTTTGCAGACGCAACCAATGACGATGGTAATGAAGTTGAAACTACCATCTACGATATGTTTTCTTTAGAACAAGTAATGACCAATCAAGTAATTTCTTTACAAGTAGACAATCATGTAAAAGATGCGGCAGAAATTTTTACAAAAGCTGAGTTTCATGCGCTGCCAGTATTAGATAAAGATAAACTTGTAGGTATTGTAACAACTACTGATATTATAAAATACATGTTGAAAACTTGCTAAAATCTAAAAAGTTTCAACACACTATATAGTAAGGTGAATTAGCCATTTATCATGATCAAATTACATATATAGATTCGAATTTTAGGAGTTTGTTGTTTAACTAAATTCGATAGTAAACAAAAAGTCCTGCTGTAAACAGCAGGACTTTTTTTGGGTATCTTATTACTCAACTTTTATTTCACAATCAATTTTTGTGTAGAAGTAGTTTGAGTAGTTAAATCAGTTAATTTAACTAAGTAAATGCCAGAACTCACAGAATTTAAATTCAAAGATGTTTCATCATTACCTGCTTTACCTTTATTGATGAGTTTACCCGTAATTGAATAGATTTGGTAAGAAATCTCATTCCCAGATGTATTCAAAATAAAAGCATTTCCGTTGGTTGGATTAGGGTATAATTTAACCTGAGCATTTAATTCGAAAGCAGTATTGCTTAACGTAATAAAGTTGTTGAAGTTTACCGATTCTGATGCTCCAAAATCTCCACCACTAATTATTACTTCACCTGTATTAGTTTCTAAACTATAACTTCCGTTTCCGAATCCACAACAAATACCATCTTCAGCAGAATCAAATAAAGTAAACGTGTAGCAATCTTCTTCTAATTGAATAGTTTCAGTCACTGGATT
>CBFIGU010000069.1:0-13400 GCA_965662165.1 Psychroflexus sp. | reverse complement strand
GAAGTAACTTTTGAAAATGACGACCCTGCTTTATTCGGTCTAAAACCTTTACACCTAAAATATACTTTCAATACAAATGACTTAGTAAAAAAAGCTGGGAACAAATACCTATTTAATATGGGAAAACTTATTGGAAGACAGATTGAAATGTACGAAGAAAAAGAACGAAACTTACCAATTGCGGAGAGACATCACCGCACATACGATCGCATAATAGAAATTAAAATCCCCGAAGGTTACGAAATTAGTAACCTAGAAGATATCAATATCGAAAACACAATTTTTGATGCTGAAAAACCAGTTATGCATTTCAAATCTTATTATACTTTAAATGGTAATATTCTAAGAATAACAGCAGATGAATTTTACCAAAAAAATTATGTCCCTGTAGAAGAATATGAAGATTACCGAAGAGTAATAAATAGTGCCGCAGATTTTAATGAAATTACATTAATCTTAGAACCAAAAACTTAAGCAAATAAGAAAATACAAAATCATTTCTGTATAAAAAAGCAACAAATTCAGATAAGAATGCTAAATTTGCGACCATGGTAATTTGTGTTAATTAAAATGAAGAATACCTTAGCGTATATTGATTTACTTGAAGTTAGCATAAATAAACTCATTGCAAAGAAAAATAAACTTCATGCTGAAAATGAAGAATTGAGCACTAATTTAGAAGATGCTCAAAAACATCAAAAAGCTTTGTATAATGAGATTGAGCGCTTACAAAAAGAAAATCAAACGCTTAAAAACGCAAATGCCATTTTAGGTAGTACTGAATTTAAAAGGGAAACCAAATTAAAGATAAATAGTCTAATTAAAGAGATAGATCAGTGTATAATCCAGCTTGCTGAGTAAATTTTATGCTATGGACGAAATACTAAAAATTAAAATTTCAATAGCCGATAGGGTTTACCCATTAAGTATAAAAGCTTCTCAGGAAGAAAGTTTACGAAAAGCTGCTAAAAACATTGAAGCCGTAATTAAAAAATACGAGCAAAGTTATGCCGTAAGAGACAAGCAAGATGTTTTAGCGATGTGTGCTTTACAATTTGCAGCAGAATCAGAGAAAAGTAAATTGCGTGTATCGGATGGCGATGAGAACATAAATCTTAAATTAGAAGCTTTACATAATTTGGTTAAAAATAATTTGAATTAAAATACGTTCTTTACATAAATAAACAATACTGCCTGTATTAGTTCCTTTTTTGATAAACTCAACACTTAAATAAATAAAAAGGGTGAGTTTCGATTGTAAAAGCAAGCCTCCTTAGAGTGGATCCTTGATCAGTCGTGTAGCCCTAATCCTGTTTTATAGGAGTTTATTTCAAAACTAAATACTAATACAGGCTTTTTTTATAATTAAATTTAACCATGGAAACAACAACTATAATTATTGGTGTAGTTGCTATAATAATCGGTCTTGCAATTGGCTATTTCATTGCAAAATCTGCCGAAAAAAACAAAGCAACAGGTACACTAGCTAATGCTGAACAAGAAGCTAAGCGAATTTTAAAAGACGCTGAAAAGGAAGGTGAAAGCATTAAAAAAGATAAAATCCTTCAAGCAAAAGAGAAGTTTATTGAACTTAAATCTGAGCACGAAAAGGTTATCAATAACAAAGACAAGAAGATTGCTGATGCCGAAAAAAGAATTAAAGATAAAGAGTCTAAACTTTCTTCTGAATTAGCTAAAAGCAAAAATCTTAATGCTCAATTAGATGCAAAAACAGAAGATTACAATAATAGACTTGGTTTCTTAGAAAAAAAGCAGGAAGAAATTAGTAAAGTACTTCAACAAAAAATTAAACAATTAGAAGTAATAAGTGGTTTAAGTGCAGAAGATGCAAAAGAACAACTTATGGAATCGCTTAAGGAAACGGCTAAGTCTGAAGCTATGGCTTTAATACAAGACACTGTAGAAGAAGCTAAACTTACTGCACAACAAGAAGCAAAGAAAATCATCATCAATACTATACAACGGGTTGGAACAGAAGAAGCAATAGATAATTGTGTTTCGGTATTTAATCTAGAAAGCGATGACGTTAAAGGTAGAATTATTGGTAGAGAAGGTAGAAATATTAGAGCTATTGAAGCTGCAACGGGCGTAGAAATTATTGTAGACGACACTCCAGAAGCAATTATTCTATCTTGTTTCGACTCTGTAAGAAGAGAAATTGCCAGACTATCCTTACACCGATTAGTCACCGATGGTAGAATTCATCCAGCTAGAATTGAAGAAGTTGTCAAGAAAACTCAAAAACAAATTGAAGACGAGATTGCCGATATTGGTAAACGCACAATTATAGATTTGGGAATTCATGGCTTACACCCTGAGTTGGTTAAAGCTGTTGGACGTATGAAGTATCGTTCTTCTTATGGTCAGAATCTATTACAACACTCCAGAGAAGTTTCAAACTTATGTGGAATTATGGCGGCTGAATTAGGTCTTAATCCGAAATTGGCTAAACGTGCAGGATTGCTCCATGATATTGGTAAAGTTCCAGAAAACGAATCTGAAACTCCACATGCTATTTTAGGGATGCAATGGGCTGAAAAATATGGAGAAAAAGCTGAAGTTTGCAACGCAATTGGTGCACACCACGACGAAATTGAAATGACATCTTTACTCTCTCCAATTGTTCAGGTTTGTGATGCTATTAGCGGTGCAAGACCTGGAGCACGAAGACAGGTTTTAGATTCTTATGTAAAACGTTTAAAAGACTTAGAAGACATTGCCTTCGGATTTAATGGAGTAAATAAGGCATATGCTATACAAGCAGGAAGAGAATTACGTGTAATGGTTGAAAGTGAAAAAGTTTCAGATGAAAGAGCTTCTGCATTATCGTTTGAAATTTCACAAAAAATTCAAACAGACATGACCTATCCTGGCCAAGTTAAAGTTACAGTAATTAGAGAAACAAGAGCTGTTAATGTGGCTAAGTAAATAATCTAGCTACGCTACATTCATTACATAAAAAAGCCTTTTGCAAATTTGCAAAAGGCTTTTTTATATGATGTGTAATTCTTTTGTTTAGAATTGCTCTCTTCCAGAAAAATGGAAAGCAGCTTCAATCTCTGCATTCTCATCACTATCACTTCCGTGAATTGCATTTTCGCTAATAGAAGCAGCAAATTTCTTTCTAATTGTACCTTCAGCAGCATCTTCTGGATTAGTAGCTCCAATTAAGCTTCTAAAGTCTTCCACTGCATTTTCTTTTTCTAAAACAGCCGCAACAATAGGTCCGCGTGTCATGTACTCAACTAATTCGCCATAAAATGGACGCTCTTTATGAATTTCATAAAAAGTTTTAGCGTCATCTTCTGTCATTTGAGTAAGCTTTAAAGCCACTATTTTAAATCCTGAAGAAGTTATTTGTTGTAAAATTGCACCTATGTGTCCTTTTTCTACAGCATCTGGTTTCAACATGGTAAATGTTCTATTTCCTGACATTTTATTTTTTTTAAAATTTTGCACAAAAGTAGTAAATCCCATCATACTAAAACACATCTTTTAAAATCTTTAAAACTATCAACTTAAACTGCTTTAGAGTTTAACCTTACATTTAAAATTAAGATAGGATATTTTAGTAATATTGCAATCATGAAAAATTTCGAATCGCTTCAAAAGGTCTTACAACAACCCCAGAATATTTGCATAATTACCCATAAAAATCCTGATGGTGATGCTGTGGGTTCTTCGCTAGCATTACAAATGGGCTTAGAAAAATTGGGACATAAAGTGACGAGCATTGTTCCTAATGATTTTCCATCCTTTTTAAAATGGGCGCCAAGACAAAGCGATATTTTGCGATATACCGAACATCAAGAAGAAAGCGATGCTAAAATTGATGAAGCTCATCTTATTTTTACATTAGATTTTAATAATTTTTCACGCTGTGGAGATATAGCTGAAAAACTTCAAAATGCTAAAGCTGAATTCGTAATGATAGATCACCACCAACAACCCGCTGAATATGCGAAATATATGTATAGCGATGTAGAAATGGGATCTACCTGCGAAATGATTTATCATTTTTTTGATAAGATGAATTTCATTCATGTTTTAGACAAAGACATTGCCAGTTGTATTTATTTAGGGATAATGACAGACACTGGTTCATTCCGATTTCCAGCAACAAGCAGCACTACTCATTTAGTAGTAGCTAAATTAATTGAAGCTGGAGCTAATAACACAGAAATACATCAACAAACCTTCGATGTAAATTCTTTTGAGCGTATGCAGCTATTAGGTGTGGCTTTAAAAAATATGGAAGTTATCCCAAATCAAAATACAGCATTTATTCATTTAAACAGAGAAGAATTAACTTCACATCATTATCAAAAAGGAGACACCGAAGGATTTGTAAATTATGCATTATCCTTAAAAGATATTAAATTTGCTGTGATTTTTATAGAAAGTGTAGATGATGAAGATTTAATTAAAATCTCCTTCAGATCTAAAGGTAATATCGATGTAAATCTTTTTGCAAGAAGCTACTTTAATGGCGGTGGACATAAAAATGCAGCTGGTGGTAGAAGCTTTAAAACCTTGCCTGAGACCATTACATATTTTAAAGAAAAGTTATCTTTACACCAATTTGAATAATATGAGAAAACTTCTTTTTTTAACGGGTATATTCCTTATGCTTAGCTGTAGTAGTAAACAGCCAGAAGCCAGAAAACCCGTTAGCTATAACTCTGGAAGTTTTTTAGAAGCTTCTGCCGCTAAGAATAAAAAAATTGCAGCTGAAGAAAAAAAAGCAATTCTTCAAATTATAGAAAACAATAAGAATCGAAAATACAATACTTCAGATAACGGTTTTTGGTATACTTATCAAGTAAAATCTTCTAGCACAGATAGTATTTATCCTAAAAAAGGAGATTTAGTTGTATTTGAATACAATTTAATTGAGCTTGATGGTGACACCATTTACTCAACAGAAGAAATTGGGACAAGAGAATACTATATAGACCAAGAACGCATTTTTTCGGGCATGAGACAAGGCTTAAAATTAATGCGAGAAGGAGAAACAGTTACATTTTTATTTCCTTCATATAAAGCTTTTGGCTATTATGGAGATTTAGATCGTATAGGAAAAAATGTTCCCTTACAATCTACCGTAACTTTAAAATCAATAAATACAAATTAAATATACAATTATGACTAAACTAAAAATGCTAGTTCTATTAGTAAGCCTTGGAATGCTAAATATGGGATGCGCACCATCACCTTATCCAAATTTAGAAGAAGGATTATATGCAGAGTTTGATACCAATCAGGGCAAATTCATGATAAAATTACATCACGACAAAGCTCCGTTAACCGTAGCAAACTTTGTGGCACTTGCAGAAGGTACGCACCCAATGGTTGATGAAGAATATAAAGGAAAACCATTTTATGATGGAATTATATTCCACAGAGTCATCGAAACCTTTATGATACAAGGTGGAGATCCAACTGGAACTGGCCAAGGTGGTCCTGGTTATAAATTTGCTGATGAAGTAAACACTGGCTTAACCCATGATGCTGAAGGGATTTTGTCTATGGCAAACGCGGGACCAAACACCAACGGCAGTCAATTTTTTATTACGTTAGCTCCTACTCCTCACCTTAACGGAAAACATAGTGTTTTTGGAAAAGTAGAAAGCGGAATGGAAGTCGTTAAAAAAATTGGTAGCGTTGAAACAGGTAATGCAGATAAACCCAATGAAGATGTGGTTATTAATACTCTGAAAATTATTCGTAAAGGAAAAGAAGCTAAAAACTTTGATGCTCCTGCAGTTTTTGAAAAGCAATTACAAGTTGCAGAAGAGAAAAAACAAGAAGCAGCAGCTGCTAGACAAAAAGCTTTTGATGATGCGGCTGAAGGATTTGAAGAAACTGCATCTGGCCTACGTTATTTAATTACACAAAGTAACGAAAATGGAGAAAGCATAGAAGCTGGAGACTTAATTAAAGTTCACTATACAGGTCAATTTTTAGACGGTAAAGTATTCGATTCTTCTTTACAACGTAAAGAACCAATCGAATTTAATGTTGGTACAGGTAAAGTAATTCCTGGTTGGGATGAAGGATTACAATTATTAAAAGTTGGCGAGAAAGCTACATTATTAATACCAAGCGAATTGGCTTACGGAACTCGTGGTGTAGGTCCAATTCCACCAAACACTGACTTAAAATTTGATGTTGAAATTATTGATGTAACTAAAGAATAATTTTAACTTCATATCTATAAAAGAAAGGCGGCTAATTGTCGCCTTTTTTATTTGTCTATTTTTGAAATATGAAGAAAGTTATTTTTTTAGGGATTTGTATCATGCTGCTTTCCTGTGGAGTCACAAAACAAGCTAGCGATTCAGCTTACAAACTGAATTTTTTAGACGAATATGTTATTCCTGCCAAAACCTACTATAAAAATGTTGAAATAGGTGGTTTATCTGGAATTGACTTTAAAAGTGACACCCTATACTTAATTGATGATCGATCTACAAAACCAATAATTTATAGCCTTAAATGGAAAGCTTACGGAAGTAAAATCTATAAATTGACTTTTGTAAATAGTATCAATCTAAAAGAAACGGACAATGTATTTCGAAAGAAGTCAATGGATTTAGAAAGCATTAGAATTGGAAAGAAAAATGATTTTTGGTTAAGCAGTGAAGGAAATATAAATGCATCAAAAAATCCAAGTATTTTTCAAATCGATACAGAAGGAAAATTTCTTAAAGAGATGCAACTTCCAAGTTATTTTGAAGTTGGGGGCAACAACTCACCAATTTCTAATCGGGTATTCGAATCGATTTCTTGGGGTTTCAAAAACAAAAATCTTTGGGTAGCAACGGAGTTGCCTTTACAATATGACGGAAAAATCCCACAGCTTTGGAAAACCTATTCGCCTGTAAGATTTACAAAGTTCAATACCAGTACAGGTGAAGCCGAACTACAATTCACATATAACTTAGACCGTGTGGTTCGCATTCCTATTCTCCCTTTTTATGTAAATGGAATTACAGAAATACTGCATCTAAATCAGAATGAATTTTTGGTAGTAGAAAGAAGTTTTTCAGCAGGAAGGGGAAAGCATTCTAATCGTATAAAATTATTTTTAGCAAATTATAAGGAAACAACTAACACCTTAACAAAAGAGAAGTTAAACAAAAGAGATCATATAGTTTCAGCTAAAAAAGAACTCCTTTTAGACTTTAAAAAAATAAGAAAACAACTTCCTTCAAAACGTATTGATAATATTGAAGGACTTTGCTTTGGTCCTACTTTAGCTAATGGAAACAAAACACTCTTACTGGTTTCTGATAACAACTTTAATAGTTTTGGAGATCAAATCACACAAATTATTTGGCTAGAGCTTGTAGAGTTAAGATAATCTTTAATCAAGGCTTGGCAATAGAAAATTCAATGTGCATATTTGTATTATATATTCAATTATGAAAAAGATTATTTTCTTTTTAAGTCTTGCTTTTATCTGTAGTTGCCAAACAGAAGAAAAAACGCCTAAAGGCTATGTAAATTTTGAAACTCCAGCGGGAGAAGAACCTAAGATTACCAATTATTATTTTATTCGCCATGCGGAGAAAGACTTAACAACCAAAGATGACCCACAACTTACATTAGATGGAGTTGAGCGAGCTGCATTTTGGGGAGAATACTTTAAAGACAAAGCTTTAGACTTATTTTATACCACTAAATACATGCGGAATTTTCAAACCGTAATTCCCATTGTACATCACTACAAAAAAAATCCTACCACCTATTCTGTTACAAAAGATAGTTTATTTACCGAAGAATTTTGGAAAGAAACCTATGGAAAAAATGCAGTAATTGTTGGTCATAGCAATACAACTCATGCGTTTTGTAATGAAATTTTAAGAGCAGAAAAATACTCTGAAATCGATGAAAAACAATATGGCAATTTATACCATATTCAAATTGATGAAAAAGGAAAAATAAAAGATACTCTTCTCTTTTTTGAAGAATTTGAACTTTCTGAAAGCATTCGGAAAGAAATTAGAGCAGGTTTTATTGAATAACCAATCGTTGATATACTTGCGCGGTCAAAAAAGCATCTCCTAAAGCCGTATGTCGCTCTTTTTTGGGAATATTAAATTCTATACACAAATCGTCTAAACTTACTTGCATACCGATTTGAACACCTTTAAACTGGGCATACAAATAGCTTGTATCTTTGCTTTTATTCTTCAGCTTCGGTAAACCTAGCCTTTTTAAGCTCAGATTAATCATTTCTAAATCGAATGCAATGTGATGCCCAACAATCAACGCATTACCTAAAAATTGAAGGAGTTTTTCGATAGCTTCAGCTTCACTATATAAACTTTGATTTTCGTTTTCAACAATACCATGTATTGCTACACTTTTGGCATTCTTCTTATTTTGTTTTATGAAAACAGAAAAACAATCTTCAACAACAATTACATTTTGATGTAGAGCAACCGCTCCTATAGACAAAATCCGATCTTCATTGGTATCTAAACCCGTGGTTTCACAATCAAGTACCACTAAGCGATCTTGGTTTTTGTGCTTAAAACACGAAACGTAATTTTGCCAAAATACAGGCAGGTTCTTATTCGGTTCAAATAAATTATTTAACCAATCCATTTACAGAAAATAAGATAATTTAAATCGATTTTTCAATAAGCTCTGTATTTCTTGTATGGGCTTAAAAGCGCGTTTAAGTTTCATTTTATCGCTTTTACTTAAACTAGAAAGCTCTAAATATCGACCTGAAGTGTTGTTTTTAAAACCTTCAATTGCCCTAAATTTAGACAATACATGAAAGCTTTTTACACAACCTGCATAGACTTCTTCATTTTGAGGTTCTAAGCTGATTAAACTTTCAAAACGCTCTACTGTATTATTTTTACCTTCAATTCCTTCAGCTAAAACTAAAATACGAGCTGCATCAACCAACGGTTGAATGGCTCTGGCTTTTACATCAAATTCATCTTGATGCTCGCCATCACTTTCAATAATAAATTGCCTAAAAAAGCCTAATGGCGGTGGATTTTTAACCGCATCTTCACCCAAATAAGCAAAAAAACGTTGATTCCCTTTCAATTTTTGAAATATATGCTGACTAATTTGCTTAACTAACTCAGCTTCACCGTAGATTTTTGTAAAATCAAAAAAGATACTACACATCATGATATTTTGTGTAGAAGCTTGATCAATCCATTTTGTAAACTGCTTTTTCCATTGGCTTAGACTCAAGCAATACTCAGGGTTACTTGCCATCATTTGGGCAGGACAAAATACATAACCCAACTCATTGAAAGCTTGGCTTACTTCTGTAGCCAGATTAATAAAATAAGCTTGTGTAGATTTCAATTGATTTTCTGGAACATCTTCAAAAACCAGCGCATGATCTTGATCGGTGAGTAAAATTTGCTCACCTCTGCCCTGACTTCCAATACCAAGCCAAGCAAATTTAACTGGAGCTTTACCCATTTTTTCTTCGCACAATTCAATAACCCGATGCATTAAAGCTTGTGTAATAAGTCCACTCACTTTCATAATATATGGCATGGGCAAAGCGGTATTTAGATAAGCTTCTAGCAAATTACTCAGCAATTGTCGAATTCTTATTAAAGATTTAAGTTGGTTTACTCGTTCAATTTGCTTTAACAACGCAACTGGATTATTGGCTTGCGCGGTAACTACATCGTGTTCAGATAAAATTCCAATTATTTCGGTTTGGCGGCTGCCGTCTTCTGTAACACATAAATGACCAATTTTATGTTGTAAAAGTATAGTTTGTACATCAGCTAAATGAATATTTGGTTTTACACAATAAACAGGAGAAGACATAATTTCGCTTACTTTATTTGCTATTTGCATTTCTCCTGTGGCTACCCAACGCCGTATATCTTTATCGGTAATAATGCCAATGGGTAGCTTATTTTCTTCGATAAGCAATGAGCTAATTTTATGCTTATTCATCAGCATGGCTGCCTGCTGAATGGTAGCTTTAGGCGATAAGCAAATTGGATTTTTAGTGTAAAAAGCTTGTTGAAAGAAATCTAAATCGGTAGTTTGTAATTCGTTTGAAGCATAATTTGTAGAAAGTAATTTCCCCTTAGCTTCAGATGCCTTAGGATTTCGGGTATTTGAAGCAAAACTCTCCAATAAAAAATCCATTACTATTGGATGGTTAGCCAATAGTTTTTTAAAAGCCTGAATTGGGATAGCGTATAAAACACATTCTTCTCTTGCAACAGCGTCCATTGCATAGGTTTGGTCTGCAAACAAAGGTCGTAAACCAAGTATGTCACCTTCATCGCAAATATCAATCCATGTAGCAGTGGTTTTGCTTTTAGAACGTAAACCAACGGCACCTTGCTGCACGATGTAAAATTCTTGATGTGCAGCATCACCTTCTTTAAAAAGGAAATTTCTTTTTGGTAAATAATGCACCCGAACTTTTTGGGCTATTTCTAAACAATCTGTGGTGTTTAGTTCCTGAAAAGGTGGAAATTGTTTTAAAAAGTCGGCTACTCGTTCTGCAATTACATTGTTCATAGGATTAATTCTAGCTAAATTTAGCGTATTCTTTTAAATAATAATTTTAGAATAAGCATATTTTTGAGATATGAAAACAAAAAAATGTACCGATTGTGATGAAAATCACTTAATTTTATACAGAATCCAAGTTGAAAAGAAAGGAAGTTGGTTTTTTGTTTGCAAGAACTGCATTACAAAACACCAAAAGAAACCCAACTATCGCTATGGCGGAACTTGGAATGGTAAACGGCACTAATTTATATTCATCATGAAGACACACAAAAAGCTTTATTGCATTTTTAATCTTGTTATTGCAATTTTATGTACCACAGGATTAAAAGCTCAAAATGAAAAATACGAGCAAGAAATTATTGATGAAATTGCTACGTTTTTTAAAGGCTTAAATGCCAAAGACACCACGCTAATTAAAACTACCCTTGCCAAAGAAGTGAGCTTGAGAAGTGTTTTAATTAAGAATGAAGAAAAAATGCTAGTTACCGATAGCATCAGCTCTTTTTTAAGACAAATAGGAATGTTGCCTAAAGATTTAATGATCCAAGAGAAAGTCACCAATACCCAAGTTCATATTCGGTTTCCAATGGCTTCTGTATTTACCGATTATGAATTTTTTATCAATAACGAAAAATCGCATAGCGGTATCAATTTCTTCACTTTAGTTTATCTAGATGATGCTTGGAAAATTGTAAATATTATCGATACACGAGAGTAAAGACTCTACAAGCGTTTAGAAAGCTTGCAGGGTTTATTAAAAATGATTTTTAGAAATTCGGTATATAAACAGGGGTCGTTATTCTGTAATTAAATCTTCTTCAGGCTTTGGTTCGGGTTGCTTTTCATCTTTTGGCAATGCTTTTAAACGTACTTGCATGAACTCATCTTCCTGTATGCTTTCTCTACCTAACTCGTAACCATCAAGCTTAAAAATCAATTCGTCTCCTCGAGATTTGGTATTGATGGCGAAATAACCTTCTTCATTCGTATACGAATATAAATCAGTTCCCATTACTTGTACTAAAACTTCAGGTAAAGCATTTGCGTTTTGGTCTTTTACTTCGCCTTCAATTTTTTGATTATCTGAAGAACAGGCAAATAAAAAGCATATTGAAAATAAAATTGCGTATTTCATTATTTTTTGCTTCAAATATACAAGATACCCAAGTCTTTATCCTAAAAATTTGGTATTCATTAATAATTAAATCTAAAGTTTTCAGGAAGTAAAAAATCTTCAAAAAAACAACTACTAACTTATTAACGAAAACGATTGAAATACATACTTTTGCACATAATTTTTAACAACTTAAATGCTTAACCAATGCCTAAAAGTGAATACGAAAAGCAACTACAATTGCAAGCAGACAAACGAAAAGCTAGTGTAAAATTAATTAGAAACATACATGAATTATGGTATGATAAATCTATTGAATTGGTAATTTTTAGAAATTCGCTCATTAATAAAAATGTGAGTGACATTCTAGATTTACATGAATATGCTGGGAAATTTGTTGAAAAAAATATTTCTATATACGATACTGTAGAACTAGCTGATGCTCTTTTACAGCTAGATTTACCACCAGCCAAATTAGATATTGGCAAATTAGCATATGAGTTTCATGCAGATAACCCAAACCATAAAAATGCGTTTGCCTTTGTAGCCGATAAACTAAAAAATGCCAAACAACAAAAAACATTTACTCCGCAAGACGTTGTTTTATACGGCTTTGGTAGAATTGGAAGACTCTTAGCTAGAGAATTGATGACTAAAACTGGTAATGGTAGCCAAATGCGTTTAAGAGCCATTGTAACGCGTGGTGAGATTACAGAAGATGTGTTGGAAAAAAGAGCTTCACTTTTAAAAAGCGATTCTGTTCATGGTGATTATTCTGCTACGGTAAGTGTAGATTTTAAAAATAAAGCGCTGGTTATCAACGGAACTAGCGTTTACATCATTTCTGCAAAACAACCTGAAGACATTGATTATACTAAATACGGTATTCAAGATGCCTTAATTATGGACAATACGGGAGCCTTTAGAGATCAAGAAGCTTTGAGCAGACACCTCAAGTCTAAAGGAGCAAAACGTGTAATTTTAACAGCACCAGGGAAAGGAATTCCCAATATAGTGTATGGTGTTAATCACAAAGATATTGATCCGAATAAAGAATTTATTTATTCGGCTGCTTCGTGTACAACCAATGCCATAACTCCAGTTTTATTTGCCATGGAAAAAAGTTTTGGCATAAAAGACGGACATTTAGAAACCATACATGCCTACACTAATGATCAGAATCTGGTAGATAACATGCACAATAAATACCGTCGTGGTCGTGCGGCTGCGCTTAATATGGTTATTACTGAAACAGGAGCTGGACAAGCTGTTGCCAAAGCATTTCCTGCTTTAGATGGTAAATTAACTTCTAATGCAATTCGGGTTCCAGTACCCAACGGTTCTTTAGCTATTTTAAAGCTGAATTTAAAAAAGAAAACCAGTATCGATTCCATTAATAATAAACTTAAAGATTACGCGTTAAATGGTGAGTTGGTAGAACAAATTAAATATTCTATTGATAACGAATTGGTTTCTAGTGATATTGTTGGCTCTTCTGCTCCAAGTATTTTTGACAGTAAAGCAACTATTGTACACCAAAATGGAACTAGTGTTGTATTATATGTTTGGTACGATAACGAATATGGATACAGCCACCAAGTTATGCGTTTAGCAAAATACGTAAGTCAAGTTAGAAGATTTAGATACTACTAAGAAATCCCCCTTATTAAACTTGATAGCCTACAATTTAAAATTGTGGGCTATTTTTGTCTTCAAACTCAACCTTAACCACATG